>CAZQPN010000315.1:0-4297 GCA_964595215.1 uncultured Rubrivivax sp.
GATGTGCAGCAGCGCCACGGCGATGATGAAGGCGCCGAAGAACCAGTTCGCGACGTAGATGTGGCGCACCTTGCGGATGCCGATGGTGCCGAAGAACACGACCGCGTAGGACACCCAGACGACCGCGATCAGCAGGTCGACCGGCCAGATCAACTCGGCGTACTCACGGCTTTGCGTGAAGCCCAGCGGCAGCGTGATCGCGGCCAGCACGATCACCAGCATCCAGCCCCAGAAGGTGAACTTGGCCAGCCACGGCAGGAACAGCGGCGTCTGGCAGGTGCGCTGCACGACGTGGTAGCTGGTGGCGAACAAGGCGCTGCCGCCGAAGGCGAAGATCACCGCGTTCGTGTGCAGCGGCCGCAGCCGGCCGTAGCTCAGCCACGGGATGCCCAGGTTCAGCTCTGGCCAGGCGAGCTGCGCGGCGATGATCACGCCCACCAGCATGCCCACCACCCCCCACAGCACTGCCGCCAGGGCAAACCAGCGCACGGGGGCGTCGCTGTAGATCGGCGCAGCCGCCGCGGCGCCACCGGTTCTGTTCGACATCGGACCTCTCCTCTGGGACATCGTTGGAATTGCCATCGGCGCGGATTCTTCTCTGCCGAATCAGCGCCGGGCTTGATCGTCGTCAACCCGTGGTGCGCCGTCGGGCCCCGAACTGCCGCCGATGTCACTGTCTGACTCGGGGCTGACGTCCGGGCTGCCGTCGGACGTTCGCTGCGACGGGGCGGAGGGCAATGCATCGTCTTGCAGGATGCGTTCGCCTTCGTGCTCGAGGTCCTCGAACTGGCCGCGCGTCAGCGCCCAGCCGAAGATGCCGATGATCGCCAGCACCAGCAGCGCCGACAGCGGGATCAACAGGTACAGGATGTCCACGTCGGCGCGGCCGTGACGGCCTCAGGCGCGCGGCAGCCGCGCGGCGCGCGTCGCGTTGCCGACCACGACCAGCGAGCTCAGCGCCATGCCCAGGCCCGCCGCCCAGGGCGGCAGCCAGCCGACCATCGCCAAGGGGATGCAGGAGGCGTTGTACAGGCCGGCCCAGAGGAAGTTCTGGCGCACGATGCGCACCGAGCGCCGCGCCGTGTCCCGCAGCCGCAGGATGTCGCCCCAGTCGCCCGACATCACCACCGCGTCGGCCTGCGCACGCGCCACGAGCGCACCCTGCCCCATCGCGAGCGACACATCGGCCCGCGCCAGCACCGGCCCGTCGTTGATGCCGTCGCCGACCATCGCGGTGCACCGGCCGGCCTGCTGGGCGGCCGCCACGGCGGCCAGCTTGTCCTGCGGGCGGGCCTCGGCGACCGCGTCGGCCACGCCCAGGCGCCTGGCGAGCGCGTCGACGCGCGCCCGCGCGTCGCCCGAAAGCAGCGTCACCGCCAGCCCTTGAGACTGCAGCGCCCGCACGGCCTCGGCGGCCCCCGGGCGCAGCCCCTCGTCGAGGTCGAACGCGGCCACCGCCGCATCGTCGCAACTCAGCAGGCTGCGCGCCGCGCCGGCCCAGCCCGGATCCACCGCCGCGGCCGCCGCACGATCCCCGAGGCGCCAGCGCCGCCCCTGGCCATCGATGCCACTGACGCCCTGCCCGGGCGTCTCCTGCACCTCGTGCATCACGACGGCCGGCGCCGTGTCGCCGGCGACCATCTGCGCCACCGCCTGCGCCACGGGGTGGCTGGACCAGCCGGCCAGCGCTGCCGCATGGCGCCGCGCCTCGTCGGCGGTGACGGTCGCGCCGGGGGCCATGTGCACGGCGCTGACCTGCAGCCGCTCGTCGGTGAGCGTGCCGGTCTTGTCGACGAACAGATGCTGCACGCGCGCGAACTGCTCGATGGCGTCCAGGCGCTGCACCTGCACGCCGCGCCGCGCCAGGCCACCGGCGGCCGCCACCAGCGTGGACGGCGCCGCCAGCGACAGCGCGCACGGACAGGTCACGATCAGCACCGCGACCGCGACGGCGACCGCCCGCGACGGATCGGTCAGGCTCCAGTACGCCGCACTGCCCGCGGCCAGCAGCAGCACGATCCAGAGGAACGGCGCCGCCCAGCGGTCGGCCAGCCGCGCCGCGGCCGGGCGCTGCGTGACGGCGTCGCGCATCATCGCGACGATGGCCTCGAAACGCGTGTCGGCGCCGACGCGCTCGACGCGCATGCGCACCGGCGCGCCGATGTTCGTCGCACCCGCCACGAGGCCGGCCCCGGCCGACTTCGGCACCGGGACCGACTCGCCGGTCAGCAACGACTCGTCGGCGCGGGTCGCGCCTTCGAGCAGCAGGCCGTCGGCCGGGAAGACCTCGCCCAGCGGCACGCGCACGACGTCGCCGGCCTGCAGGCGGCGCACGCCCACGCGCTCGACGCCGCCTCCATCGGTCTCGCGCAGCGCCGTCGGCGGCATCGCGGCCAGCGCCGCCTCGAGCGAGGACTGCGCGCGGTGCCTGGCGCGCATCTCCAGCACGCGGGCGCCGAGCAGGAAGGCGACGAACATCGTCACCGAGTCGAAGTAGACCTCGTGCCCGAAAAGGCCACCGGGCTCGAAGGTCGCCGCGGTGCTGGCGCCGAACGCCACCGCGAGCCCGAGCGACACCGGCACGTCCATGCCGATGCGGCGCTGGCGCAACGACCGCCACGCACCGCGGAAGAAGGGGCCGGCCGAGAACAGCATCACCGGCAGCGTCAGTATCCAGCCACCCCAGTTCAGCAGCTGACGCATGTCCGGCGCGAGGTCGCCCGGCGCGGCGACGTAGGCCGGCGTGGCCATCATCATCACCTGCATCATGCAGAACCAGGCGACGAACAGGCGCCACAACATCTGCCGCTGCTCGCGCCGGCGCAGCTCGCGCGCCGGGGCGGCGGCGTCGGGCACGGCGTCGTAGCCGGCGGCGCGGATGGCCGCGACCAGCGCCGACGGCCGCGTGCGCGCCGGGTCCCACTGCACGCGCGCACGCTCGGCGGCGGCGCTGACCCGCGCCTCGAGCACGCCGTCCACACGCTGCAACGCGGCCTCGAGGATGCCGCTGCAGGCCGCGCAGGTGATGCCCGAGACCTGCAGCGTCGACTCCGCAAGCCGCGTGCCATCGGCCGCCACCGTCAGGTGCGTAAAGCGCTGCAGCTCGAGCGGGTCGTCGAGCAGGGCGGCGTCGGCCCCGGCGCCGCGCGCGCGGTCCAGCGCACCGGCGCTCGCGCCGGCCGAATCCTCGGCGGTCGGCAATGGTGGCGGTGCCTGATCAGGGAAGGCGGAGGCGGCGACGGGCAAGGGACCGAGGAGCAGACGGGACGGAACAGGCGGCCCGGCGCGGCCTCGCCGGGCGGCGATGCCCCGGGCCACGGGACGCTACGATGCGTGCGGACTCTAGCCGGCAGCCATCACAGCGACATGATCCACATCAAGACGACGCCGCCCGCGGCGGCCTACGGACCCGCCGTGCATCGCCCGCGGCGGTGGACGGCCGCGTACATGTCACGCAGCCTGGCGCTGGCGCTCGGCCTCGGTCTGGCCCTGGACCTGGCGCCGGCGCAGGACGGGCCGCAGCCGCGCCTGGAGACCGTCACGCTGACCGCCGGCATGCACCGCATCACCGCCGAGGTCGCGGCCACGCCGATGCAGCAGGCGATCGGACTGATGCACCGGCGCGAGATGGGCGCCAACGACGGCATGCTGTTCGTCTACGGCAGCCCGCAGCGGCTGTGCTTCTGGATGCGCAACACGCTGCTGCCGCTGACGATCGCCTTCATCGACGACGACGGCCGCATCGTCAACCTGCGCGACATGCAACCCCTCGACGAGACATCGCACTGCGCCGACCAGCCGGTGCGCTACGCGCTGGAGATGCACCAGGGCTGGTTCGACAAGCGCGGCCTGAAGGCCGGCTTCCGGCTGCGCGGCGCACCCTTCCGGCGATGAAGAACAGCCCCGCTGGGGGGCCGACGAGCGGGGGCGGGCGATGCGCCCGCCGGGGCGGTTGTCAGGCGAAGTTGGCCTGCGCGAACTCCCAGTTGACCAGCTTGTCGAGGAAGGTCTCGACGAACTTCGGACGCAGGTTGCGGTAGTCGATGTAGTAGGCGTGCTCCCACACGTCGACCGTCAGCAGCGCCTTGTCGCCGGTGGTCAGCGGGGTCCCGGCTGCGCCCATGTTGACGATGTCGACCGTGCCGTCGGCCTTCTTCACGAGCCAGGTCCAGCCGGAGCCGAAGTTGCCGACGGCGGACTTGACGAAGGCCTCCTTGAACGCGGCATAGGAGCCCCACTTGGCCTTGATGGCGTCGGCCAGCGCACCCGTCGGCTCGCCGCCGCCGTTCGGCTTCAT
>CAZQPN010000316.1:0-4245 GCA_964595215.1 uncultured Rubrivivax sp.
CGCCATCGGCCGCGCCGTGGCCGAAGCACGCGCCGGCGGCCAGCACCTCGCCGACCACCGCCTGCCGGGCGGCGTCGGTCAGCCGCAGGTTGATGAAGCCGGGGCCGGCGATCTCGAGCGCGCGCACCCAGCGCTGCACCGCCGGCTGCGCCTGCAGCGCGTCGACGATCTGCTGCGCGAGCGTGCGCGGGTTCTGCTTCAGCGGCCGCGCGAGCTGCATCGCGCAGGTGATGGCCAGATCGCCATGCGCCGCCTGCTTGGGCGCCTCGAAGGCGGCGGCGACGGGCGTGTCGGGCGCGACGGTCTCGAGCACCGAGCGAAGCGCGGCCAGCAGCTCCTGCTTGGCTTGAATCATGGGGCCGGATTCTACGGGCCGGGCACCGGCGCCGCCGACGGCGGGCCGACCGGCACGGATGGCTGGCCGACGCGCTGCGCAGCGGCGGCGAAAACCCGCCGCTTCGCCCGCCTGTTCCGGTGAGCGGCGGAGCGCGGCCCGGGCGAGCATCGACGTTCCCATGTCCGTCGCCCTTCCCGCCGCCGCCGCCGCGTCCGCCTTGCCGACCCAGATCGGCAAGTACCGCGTGCGGGCGCTGCTCGGCGCCGGCGCGACGAGCGAGGTCTTCCTGGCGCGCGACGAGTTCCGCGACGCCGATGTCGCGATCAAGCGCGTGCGCGCCGGCGCCGACGCCGACACGCGCGACGGCCGCTACCAGGCCCGCTTCTTCGCCGCCGAGGCGGCGCTCGCCGGGCGGCTGAACCACCCCAACGTGGTGCGCATCCTGGACGCGGTCGAGGATGCCACGGCCCCCTACCTGGTGATGGAGTACGTCGCCGGCCCGACGCTGCGCCGCTTCTGCCGCGCCGACGCGCTGCTGCCGCTGGACCAGGTCGTCGAGATCGGCTTCAAGTGCGCGATGGCGCTCGGCTACGTCTACCGCCAGGGTCTGATCCACCGGGACGTCAAGCCGGCCAACATCCTGGCGCTGCTCGACGCGGACCAGGTGGTCGACGTCAAGATCACGGACTTCGGCAGCGTCTTCGCGCTCGAGTCCGACCGCACGCAGGTGCACCGCGTCGGGTCGCTGGCCTACATGTCGCCCGAGCAGCTCGACGGCGATGCCCTCGACTGCCGGGCCGACATCTACTCGCTGTCAGCGGTGCTGTACCACCTCGTCACCGGCCGGCCACCGTTCGACGCCGACCGGCAGGCCGCGCTGATGCACCAGATCTACCACGCCGAACCACCGTCGCTGCAGGCACTGCGCGACGGCGTCTCGCCGGCGTTCGAGGCGCTGATCCTGCGCGGCCTGTCCAAGCAGCGCGACGAACGCTTCGCCGACTGGGAGGCGTTCGCGCAGGCCCTGTCGGCGCTGGTGGCCAACCGCGACGTGCCGCGCGGGCCGCTGCAGGGCGTGCTCGACTCGGAGCGCTTCAACCTGTTGCGCACGCTCGAGTTCTTCAAGGGATTCGGCGACGTCGAGCTGTGGGAGGTCGTGCACCGTGCCAGGTGGCGCCGCCTGCCCTTCGGGCATGCGATCTACAGGAAAGGCCAGGAGGGCAACAGCTTTCACATCATCGCGCAAGGCCAGGTCGAGGTGTACCGGGACGGCCAGCGCGTGGCGCAGCTCGGCGCCGGCACCTCGGTCGGCGAGATGGCCTACCTGGCGCCGAGCCCGGCGCTGCGCGTGCACAGCACCGACATTGTCGTCACCGAGCCGGCGACGACGATCAGCTTCACGCCGCAGGCGATGGAAGGGCTGGGGCCGGGCACGCGCCACCGGTTCGATGCCGCGTTCATCGGCGTCCTGGTGCGGCGGTTGCACGCGGCGCACGAGCAGCTCGCGCATCCGCGACGCATCCTGTAGCCATCCAAGCACCCGCCACCGGCGCTGCGCCGCGCGGCAGACGTGCGCGACCGGTGTCAGCTGGTGGCTGCCCAGTAGCCCGGGTCGCCGAAGCTGTGCTTCAGGAAGTCGATCCACAGCCGCACCCGCAGCGGCAGGTGGCGCGCATGCGGGAAGACCGCGTAGATGCCGTTCGGCGGCGCCGCGAAGTCGGCCAGCACGACCTGAAGCCGCCCCTCGTCAACCTCGCGCTCGACCTCCCAGGTGCTGCGCCAGGCGATGCCGAGACCGCCCAGGCACCAGTCATGCAGCACCTGGCCGTCGCTGCAATCCAGCCGCCCGCCCGGCCGCAGGTGCGTCAGCTTGCCGTCGACCATGAAGGCCCAGCCGCGCGTCTGGCTGGCGTCAGACGACAGCGTCAGGCACTGGTGGCGCATCAGGTCGGCCGGCACGGCCGGCACACCGGCGCGCTTCAGGTAGGCTGGCGTGGCCACGCACAGCCGGCGGTTGTCGGCCAGGCGCACGCTGACCAGGCTGGAGTCGGGCAGGTCGCCGACGCGCACGGCGCAGTCGAAGCCCTCGTTGACGATGTCGACGACGCGGTCGGACAGGTTGAGCGACAGGCTGACGTCGGCATGCAGCGCCAGGAAGCGCGGCACCAGCGGCGCCACGTGGCGGCGTCCGAAGCCGGCTGGCGCTGTCACGCGCAAGTGGCCACTCGCTTTCACGCCGCCCTCGGTGACACTGGCCTCGGCGCTGGCCAGCTCGGTCAGGATGCGCTGGCAGTCCTCGAGGTAGGCGCTGCCCTCGTGGGTCAGCGTGATGCGGCGCGTGGTGCGCACCAGCAGCTTGACCCCCAGCCGCGACTCCAGCGCGTCGATGCGCCGGCCGATCACCGCCGGTGCCACGCCCTCGGCGTGGGCAGCGGCCGTCAGGCTGCCCTTGGTGGACACGGCCACGAAGGACTCGATCTGCTTGAGCCGATCCATGCCCACATTATGCGCAGTACGCGCAAAGATCCATGCGAAGTACGGGACTTAATGTCGATCCGTACAACGAATACAGTGATGTGATGGACTCCAGGACTCCGCGCGTACCGATCGCGCCGAAGGCAGTGCTCTTCGATGCCTACGGCACGCTGTTCGACGTCTACAGCGTGGGCATGCTGGCCGAGCAGTTGTTCCCGGGCCACGGCGAGCGCATCGCCCAGATCTGGCGTGACAAGCAGATCGAGTACACGCGGCTGACGTCGATGAGCGGTGGCGACGGCCGCCACTACCGCCCGTTCTGGGACCTGACACGCGCCGGACTGCGCTTCGCGCTGCTGCGCGAGGGGCTGCCGCTGGACGAGGCCCGCATCGAGCGCCTGATGAACCAGTACCACCACCTGAGCGCGTTCCCTGAGAACCGCGAGGTGCTGGAGGCGCTGCGGCAGCGCGGCGTGCGCGCCGGCATCCTGTCCAACGGCGACCCGCCGATGCTGGCGACCGCGCTCAAGAGCGCGGGTCTGCAGGCGCTGGTCGACCCGGTGCTGAGCGTGCACGGCGTGCGCCGCTTCAAGACCGACCCCGCGTGCTACGCGCTCGGCCCGCAGGCGCTGGGCCTGCCGGCACGCGACATCCTGTTCGTCTCCAGCAACGGCTGGGACGCCATCGGCGCCACCTGGTACGGCTACACCACGCTGTGGGTCAACCGCGCCGGCGGCCCGCTGGAGCAACTCGACACCGAGCCGACCCGCGTCGGGCGCAGTCTGCGCGACGTGCTCGGCTTCTTTCCAGCCTGAGACCCGCCCGGACGGGCGCCTGACGCCCGAACGGCCTTTCTTCCCCTCCCACTGACAGACGCGCCATGACCGAACGCACCACCCTCCACGGCCTGCAGATCGCCTCCGTGCTCAAGGCCTTCATCGACGACAAGGTCCTGCCCGTCACCGGCCTGGCGCCGGCCGACTTCTGGCAAGGCTTCGCCGGCATCGTGCACGACCTGGCGCCGAAGAACGCCTCGCTGCTGGCCGAGCGCGACCGGCTGCAGGCCGACCTGGACGCGTGGCACGCCAAGCACCCCGGCCCGATCAGGAACATGGCGAAGTACCGCGCGTACCTCGAGAAGATCGGCTATCTCGTGGCCGACCCGGGCAAGGTCCGGGTGACGACGAAGAACGTCGACGCCGAGCTCAGCAGCCAGGCCGGCCCGCAGCTGGTGGTGCCCATCACCAACGCGCGCTACGCGCTGAACGCCGCCAACGCGCGCTGGGGCAGCCTGTACGACGCGCTGTACGGCACCGACGCTATTCCTGAGGCCGACGGCTGCGAGAAAACCCTCAACGGGAAGCCCGGCTACAACGCCAAGCGCGGCGCCAAGGTCATTGCCTTTGCCCGCCAGTTCCTCGATGAATCGGCCC
>CAZQPN010000317.1:0-4240 GCA_964595215.1 uncultured Rubrivivax sp.
CGGCGCGCCGCGTGCTGGCCTGAGCGCCGCGGCCGCCATGCGACGCCGCACCCTGCTGCTTGCCGGCACCGGCGCCGCCGGTGCGCTCGTCGTCGGCTGGGGCGCGCTGCCGCCGCGCAGCCGCACCGGTGCGCCGTCGCTGCTTGCCGGTGTCGACGGCGTCGCGCTCAACGGCTGGATCGCGGTCGGTGCCGACGGCGGCGTGCAACTGGCGATGCCGCGCAGCGAGATGGGTCAGGGCGTGCACACCGCGCTGGCGATGCTGGTGGCCGAAGAGCTCGACGTGCCGCTGGCGTCGATCCGGCTCGTCGCCGCCGGGCACGACGCGATCTACGGCAACGTCGCGATGTTCGTCGGCGCCCTGGCGGTGCATCCGCGCGACGCCGAGCCCGGCCAGGCCACCTGGCGGGTGCGCGCCGGCGAGTGGATGGCGGCCAAGATCGCGCGCGAGCTCGGCATCAACGCCACCGGCGGCTCGACCAGCGTCGCCGACGCCTGGGATCCGCTGCGGCTGGCGGCCGCCACCGCGCGCGCCCAGCTGCTCGGCGCGGCCTCGCTCGCCTGGGGCCTGCCGCGCGACGAGCTGCGCAGCGCCGACGCCGTCGTCAGCCATCCCTCCGGCCGCCGCGCCGGGTTCGCCGAGCTGGCCGAGGCGGCCTCGCGCACCCCGCCGGGCGACGTGACACCGAAGGCGCGCGCGGCCTGGGCGGTCATCGGCCGGTCTGCGCCCCGGCTCGAGGCGGCGGCCAAGAGCGACGGCAGCGCCGGCTTCGGCATCGACGTGCGGCTGCCCGGCATGGTCTACGCCGCCGTGCGCCACTGCCCGATGATCGGTGGCCACCCGGGCCGGGTCGACGTCGCCCCGGCGCTGGCGCGGCCGGGCGTCGAGCGCGTCGTGCGGCTGGCGCCGGTGGCCGGGTCGACGGCGGCGCTGGCGGTCGTCGGGCGCAGCACCTGGCATGCGATGGAAGGGGCGAAGGCGCTTGCCGTCGAGTGGCGGCAGCGGCCCGCCGGCGCGCTCGACAGCGCCGCCATCGCCGAGGCGCTCGAGGCCGCGGCGCGGCGCGACCGGGGCGTCGCCTTCCACAGCCACGGCGACGCCGACGCCGCGCTCGACGGCGCGGCGCGCGCCGTCGAGGCGCTGTACCGCGCGCCCTATCTGGCGCACGCGACGATGGAGCCGATGAACGCCACCGCGCGCGTCGCCGACGGCCGCGTCGAGGTCTGGGTGCCGACCCAAGTGCCGGGGCTGGCGCGCGCCGTCGCGGCGCGCGTGGCCGGCGTGCCCGAAGCCACGGTGACGGTGCACGTGACCTACCTCGGCGGCGGCTTCGGCCGCCGGCTCGACGTCGACGTCGTCGGCCAGGCGGTGCAGGTGGCGATGGTCACCGGCGGCCGGCCGGTGCAGCTGGTCTGGCCGCGCGACGAGGACATCGGGCACGACTTCTACCGCCCGGCCGGGGCGGCCTGGATGCGCGCCGGCTTCGGCGCCGACGGGGCGCTGACGGCGATCGTGATCTCCAGCGCCGGCGACGCCATCGCGCCGCGCTGGCTGGCGCGCGCGTTGCCTGCGCTGGCCAGCCGCCTCGAGCGGCCCGACAAGACCACCGCCGAAGGCCTGTTCGACCTGCCCTACGGCGTGCCGCACCGGCGCATCGCCCACACGGCGACGCGTTCGGGCGTGCCGGTCGGCTTCTGGCGCGCGGTCGGCCACTCGCACAACGCCTTCTTCGCCGAAGGCTTCGTCGACGAACTCGCGCACGCCGCCGGCGCCGACCCGGTGGCCTTCCGCCTCGGGCTGCTCGACGGCCTGCCGCGCCACGCCGCGGTGCTGCGGCTGGCGGCCGAGAAAGCCGGCTGGGGCCGGCCGCTGCCCGCCGGCACGGCGCGCGGCGTGGCGCTGCACGAGAGCTTCGGCAGCATCGTCGCGCAGGTCGTCGAGGTCACGCGCGAGGGCGACGGCAAGGACGGTGCCGCCACCCGGCCGCGTGTCCGGCGTGTCGTCTGCGCGGTTGACTGCGGCACCGTGGTCAATCCGGACGGTGTCGCGCAGCAGATGGAGTCGGGCGTGCTGTTCGGCCTCGCCGCGGCGCTGTACGGGCGCGTCGACATCGTCGGCGGCGTCGTGCAGCAGAAGAACCTGCCCGACCTGCCGCCACTGACGATGGCCGAGACGCCGCTGATCGAGACCCACATCGTGCCCAGCACGCGGGCACCCGCCGGCATGGGCGAGCCCGGGCTGCCGCCGGTGGCGCCGGCGCTGGTCAACGCCTGGTTTGCGCTCACCGGCGCGCGCCTGCGCGAACTGCCGTTCCGGTCGACCTGAGCGCGATCGCCTCGCGGCAGCGCGATCAGGCCGGCGGCGGGGGATCGATGCCGCGCTGCACGCGCACCCAGCGCTCGGCCATGCGGCGCATGCGCTCGGCGCTGGTGGGCTTGGGCAGGAAGTCGTTCATGCCGGCGGCGAACGCCGCCTCGCGCTGGGCCACCAGCACGGCCGCGGTGTGGGCGACGATGGGCAGCTGCGCGGGCCCGAAGCGGCGCCTCAGCTCGCTGGCCACCTCGAAGCCGCTGCGCACCGGCATCTGCAGGTCCATCAGCACGAGCCGGAACGGGTCGCCCCCGGTCTGCGCCTGCTCGATCATGTCGAGCGCCTGCTGACCGTCCGCAGCCTCGCTGGCACGGGCGCCGAACAGGCGCAGCTGGTTGGTCGCCAGCATGCGGTTGACGCCATCGTCGTCGACCACCAGCACGCGGGCGCCGGGCAGGACCGAGGCCTCGGGCGCCGGCGCGTCGGTCGGCGCCGGTGGCTCCCAGGCCGGCAGCGGCAGCTCGACCCAGAAGCAGCTGCCGACGCCCGGCATGCTGTCGACGCCGACGGAACCACCCATGACCTGGGCCAGCTCGCGGCAGATCGACAAGCCGAGGCCGGTGCCCCCGATGCGTCGCGTCGTCGAGTCGTCGCCTTGGGTGAAGGGCTGGAACAGGCGGGCCTGCACCGCGGGGTCGATGCCGGTGCCGGTGTCGTGCACCTCCAGCCGAAGCCGTGACCCGGCCTGACGTGCGACGACGCGGATCTCGCCGGCAGCCGTGAACTTGAAGGCGTTGCTGAGGTAGTTCGTCAGGATCTGGCGCACCCGCACGGGGTCGCCGCGCACCCATTCGATGTCGGGATCGACCTCCACCGCCAGCCGGACGTCGCCGGACGTCGTCAGATGGGCGCGGCACGCCTTCTGCAGCATCGCCGGCAGGTCGAAGGGTTCGTCGACCAGCGTCAGCTGCCCGGCCTCGATCTTCGACAGGTCGAGGATGTCCGAGACGATCTGCGCGAGCATCTCGGCGCGGTCGACGATGCCGTCCAGGTGCCCGGCCCGCTCGGCCGGATCGATCTCGGGCTCGCGCGCCAGCTGCGCCAGGTTGAGCACCTGGTGCAGCGGGGTGCGCAGCTCGTGGCTGGTGTTGGCAAGGAAGGCGCTCTTGGCCCGGTTGGCGGCCTCGGCGGCGTCGCGCGCCGCCGCCAGCGCCTCGTCGACGCGCTTGCGCTCGGTGATGTCCTCGACGATCCAGATCGTGCCGCCGCGACTCGGGTGGCTGGGGTCGACCGCGCGCGCCAGCAGGCGGCACAGGAAGGTGCTGCCGTCGCGGCGGCGGATCGGGCATTCGTCCTCGACCTGCTCGCCGCGCGCCAGCGCCGGGCCGATGCGCTGTCCGATGTCGGCATAGGCCTCCGGGCTCGGCCAGACAGAGGCCCCGGGCTCACCGATGAGCGCGCCGGTCGGCCAGTCGAGCATCGCCTCGAAGGCCGGGTTGACCCACTGAAAGCGCTGGTCGCGCGTCATCGCGATGCCGATCGACGCGTTGGTCAGGATCGCCTCGCGCTCCAGCCGCTGATGCTCGGCGGCGGACATGTCGCGCGCGTTGATCACCAGGTAGTCGCGCCGGTCCATCTTGAAGCGCGCACCCGAGACCAGCATCGGCACGGCGTTGCCGTCCCGGTGGCGGAAGCGCACCGGCATGTCCTGCGCCTTGCCGTGCGCCTCCACCTCGTGGATCAGCGCCTCGCGCTCGGCGAGGTCGTCCCACACGCCGATGTCCAGCGAGGTGCGGCCGATGACCTCGTCAGCGCGCCAGCCGGTGACGCGCTCGAAGGTCTGGTTGACCATCGCGTAGCGGCCGCTCGCCAGGTCGGTCAGCGTGATGACGTCGGGGCTGCTGGCCACCAGGTGCGACAGCAGCGCCT
>CAZQPN010000318.1:0-4226 GCA_964595215.1 uncultured Rubrivivax sp.
GCACCGGCGACATCGGCCTGTTCAAGATCGTCGCCGAGTCCGGCGTCGCGGCCGGCATCCGGCGCGTCGAGGCCGTGACCGGCGACAACGCGCTGGCCTGGGTCCAGCAGCTGGAAGGCACGGTCGACGAGCTCGCCGGGGCGCTCAAGGCGGCGCCGTCGGAGCTGCCGGCGCGCGTCGCGGCGGTGCTCGAGCAGCTGCGCAGCCTCGAGAAGGAACTGGTCGCGCTGAAAGGCCGCCTGGCCAGCGCGCAGGGCGACGACCTGCTGGCGCAGGCGGTCGACGTCAAGGGGATCAAGGTGCTGGCGGCGATGTTGCCGGGCGCCGATGCCAAGGCGCTGCGCGAGACCCTGGACCAGCTGAAGAACAAGCTCAAGAGCGCGGCCATCGTGCTGGCGGTGGTCGACGGCGCCAAGGTGCAGCTGGCCGCCGGCGTCACCGCCGACCGCACCGGCCAGGTCAAGGCCGGCGAGCTGGTCAACTTCGTCGCCCAGCAGGTGGGCGGCAAGGGGGGCGGCAAGCCGGACCTGGCGATGGCCGGCGGCACCGATCCGGCGGCACTGCCGAAGGCGCTGGCGTCTGTCGCAGGCTGGGTCGGCGAGCGGCTGTGACCGTCGCCGCATCGATGCCGGCACGGCCCTGCCGGCCCCGCGCGCCGGCGGCGCCTTTGGCTGCGCGGTCGACCGCGTCGAGGCACCGCGGGATCCGCGCATGACCCGGCGCGACAACACCGAGGCCGAACTCGACGCGCTCATGCAGCTTGGTGCGCGCCTGTCTGGCTTCGACCCCGCGCTGACGGCCGAGTGGATCGACGGCGCCCTGACCGCGCTGCTGGCGGGTCCGAGCGTGCCCCCGGGCCCGGCGGCGGTGGTGGACGCGCTGTTCGGTGACACCTGGCCGCGCACCTTCGCCGACCCCGACGATGTCGCCGCGGCGCTGGCCGCGCTGGAGGCACGCTGGCGCGTGCTGCGCTCGCAGCTCGATCCGGAGACCCTGTGGGACGCCCCGGACGCGCTGCGCCTGGCGCCGCTGCTGCTGGCGGCGCCCGCCGAGGACGACGCCGACGCCGCGTCCGACGATCCGCCCCCACCGCGTCTCGGCGAGGAGTGGGCCGCCGGCTTTCGCGCCGTCGTCGACGATCCGGCGCGTGGCTGGGCGACGGCGCTGGACGACGAGGCCGTGGCGGCATGGCTGGGCGGCATCGACGCGCTCCTGCTGGCCGACGACGCGCTGGCCGCCTACGTGCAAGAGCACTACCGCGGCGGCGAGCCGCCGTCGCGCGAGCAGCTGGTCGACGACGCCTGCTATGCGGCGCAGGACCTGCGGCTGTGGTGGATCGACCACGCGCCGCGCACGGCGCCTCGGCGCGTGGAGGCCGTTCCGGGGCGCAACGACCCGTGTCCCTGCGGCAGTGGCCGCAAGTACAAGAAGTGCCACGGCGCCTGAGCGGCGCACGCCGTCCCGCGACCCGAGCCGATCCGTGCCGCCGCGGGCGCCACGCCGCGGTTCAGTCCGGCTCGTCCACGTCGCGCGGCGCAGTGTGCAGCCGCGCCTCGGCGCGCTGGCGCGGCAGGTATTGCGGGTACTCGCGCTGCACGAAGTCGACCAGCGCCTCGCGCACCTCGCAGCGCAGGTCCCAGGCCTTGCCGGCGCTGGCGGCGGTGACGAGCGCGCGCAGCTGCATCGCGCGCTCGCCGGCGTCGGTGACCTGCAGCAGCGCGGTGCGCCCGTCCCAGTGCGCCGACGCCGCGCAGATGCGCCGCAGCTCGGCGCGCAGCGGCTCGACGGGCATCCGGTAGTCGACCCACAGCGTCACCGCGCCGGTCAGCTCGGCGCTCTTGCGGGTCCAGTTCTGGAACGGCTTCTCGACCCAGTACTGCAGCGGCACGACGAGCCGGCGGTCGTCCCAGATCCGGACCACCACGTAGCTGCTCGTGATCTCCTCGATCACGCCCCACTCGCCCTCGACGATGACGACGTCGTCGATGCGGATCGGCTGCGTCAGCCCGATCTGCAGCCCGGCGATCATGTTGCCGAGCACCGGCCGCGCCGCGAAGCCGGCGATCAGGCCGATGACGCCGGCCGACGCGAGCAGGCTGGTGCCGACCTGGCGCACCGCGGGGATCGCCATCAGCATCAGCGCGACGCCGGCCAGCGCGACGACGCTGGCCGTGATGCGGCCGAGCACGCGCGTCTGCGTGTGCACGCGGCGCGCCTCGAGGTTGTCGGCCACCGTCACCGGGTGGGCGTCGATCACCGCCTGGACGTAGCCGCCGATGGCGCGCACCAGCAGCCAGGTCAGGCAGCCGATGGTCGCCATGCCGGTCAGCCGCTGCATCATGGCCAGGCCGGTCAGATCCTCGCTGGCGCCGTGCCAGACCACGGTCAGCGCCAGCAACGGCAGCAGCAGACGCGCGGCCGGCCGGATCGCGCGCGCGACGGTGGCCGCGGCCGGCGCCGACGCGGCGGCGCGGATCACCAGCCGCGCGCCGACGAAGAAGGCGATCTCGGCCGCGACCACGGCGACCACGGCGGCGGCCAGCGTCGGCCCCCACTGGGCGAGCAGGGGCCACCAGGCGGCGTTCAGCTCAGGCACGGTCGTCGCGGGCGGGCATGTTCACCCCCCGAGCGTATCAAGCGTATTTCAGCGCCGTGGCCTTGCCCCAGAACACACGGTAGGCGAACACCGTGTAGCCGATGATCGCCGGCACGGTGATCGCGCAGCCGACGAGGATGATCACGAGCGACTCCGGTGCGCTGGCGGCCTGCCAGATCGTCAGCCGGTCCATCACGACGAAGGGGTACAGGCTGTAGGCCAGGCCGACGAAACCCAGGCAGAAGACGCCGACGACGAGCGCGAAAGGCAGCCAGCACAGGCGGCCGAGCACGCGGTCGCCGGCCAGCACCCACCGCACCGCCAGCAGCGCCGCCAGCGTGGCCAGCGGGATCGGCAGCAGCGCGATGAACTCCGGCATCGTGAACCAGCGCTCGCGCACCGACGCGCTGACCCAGGGCGTCGCCACCGAGATCAGCCCCATGCCCAGCACCACCGGCGCCCAGGCGATGCGGGCCCAGTCGCGCGCCTTGCGCTGCAGGTCGCCCTCGGTCTTCATCACCAGCCAGCTCGCGCCGAGCAGCACGTAGGCGGCCGGCAGCGCCAGCGCGATGGCGGCGGCGAAAGCGTCATACCACCAGCCGGGCTTGAGGCCGGTGATGTAGTGGCCGAGCATCCAGCCCTGCGCGACCGCCGCCAGGCCCGAGCCGGCGAAGAAGGCGCGGTTCCACAGCGGCTTGTGCACCGCGCGCGCCTTGACGCGGAAGTCGAAGGCCACGCCGCGCAGGATCAGCCCGATCAGCATCAGCGTCACCGGCAGGTACAGGGCGGTCAGCACCATGCCGTGCGCCTTCGGAAACGCGATCAGCAAAATGCCCACGCCGAGCACCAGCCAGGTCTCGTTGGCGTCCCAGAAGGGGCCGATGCTGGCGATCATCGTGTCCTTGTCGGCGTCGCCGGCGCGCGGCAGCAGCAGGCCCACGCCCAGGTCGTAGCCGTCCAGCACCACGTAGGCCAGCATCGCCAGCCCCATCAGGGCCAGGAAGATCACCGGCAGCGCCTCGGCCCAGTTCATGTCAAACCTCTCTGGGCACGCTGGGCGGCCGGCCGCGCGGTCAGCACCGGCGCGCCGCCCGGCTCGGGCGCGGCGTCGGGCTTCTCGGCCATGTGCTTGATGACCGCCACGTAGGCGACGATCAACGCCAGGTAGACAGTGACGTACAACGCCAGCGTCAGCGCGATCATCGACGACGGCACGTCGGAGGCCACGTCGGCCGTCCTCAGCAGGCCGAACACGACGTAGGGCTGGCGGCCGATCTCGGTCACGTACCAGCCTGCCACCGTGGCGACCCAGCCGGAAAACGTCATGCCCGCCAGACCCCACAGCAGCGGCCGCGGCAGCGTCTCGGGCTGCCAGCGCCGACGCCGCAGCAGCCACCAGCCGGCCCAGCTGACGGCCAGCATCAGCAGCCCGGTGCCGACCATGATCCGGAAGCCCCAGAACAGCGGCGCCACCGGCGGGTGGACGCCCTCGAACTCGTTCAGGCCCCGGATCTCGCCGTCGAGCTCGTGCGTCAGGATCAGGCTCGCGCCCTTCGGGATGCCGACCTCGAACCTGTTGCTGCGCGTGGCCTCGTCGGGCCAGGCGAACAGCAGCAGCGGCGCGCCGCGC
>CAZQPN010000319.1:0-4213 GCA_964595215.1 uncultured Rubrivivax sp.
CTCTTCCGCCGGTTTCAGCACGCAGGCGTTGCCCATCGCCAGCGCGGCGCCGACGCTGCGGCCGATGATCTGCATCGGGTAGTTCCAGGGCACGATGTGGCCGGTCACCCCGTGAGGCTCGCGCAGCGTCAGCGCGGTGTAGCCGGCGGCGAACGGAATCGTCTGGCCGTGCACCTTGTCGGCCGCGCCGCCGTAGAACTCGAGGTAGCGCGCCAGCGCCAGCGCGTCGGCCAGCGCCTGCCTGAGCGGCTTGCCGACGTCCAGCGCCTCGAGCCGCGCGAGCTCGTCGGCGCGCGCCGCGACGGCCGCGCTCATCGCCATCAGCGCACGGCCGCGCTCGGCCGCCGTGAGTCGACCCCAGGGGCCGGCCAGTGCCGCACGCGCGGCGGCCACCGCGGCGTCGACGTCGGCGGCGCCGCCGCGCGCGATCTCGGCCAGCGGCGTGGCGTCGGACGGATTGGTCAGCGTGATCGTGCCGCCACCGGCGGCGGGCCGCCAGTGGCCGCCGACCAGCATCACGGCGGTGTCAAACGAGATCGTGTTCAACGGCGGGCCCTCCGGCGACTGCGGCGCGGGGCATCATAGTGATGGCCTGGCGATGTCGGCGAAGTTGACTGGCGTCAAGTCGCGCCGCGCATTGTCCGGCTGGAATCGCGGCATGGACGGCAAACCTTCACGCGACGACCCCATGCCCGACGGGCGCCACTGCCCGGCCTGCGGTGCACCGCTCGACCGCGTGCACCGCCACGTGGTCGACCGCTGGGTCAGCCTGTTCCGCTCGGTGCACCGCTACCGCTGCATCGACCGGGGCTGCGGATGGGAGGGCGTGCTCGGCCGCGACCGCGCTGGCGCCGCCGACGAGATGCGCTGGCCGGCGCTGCTGATGACCTTCGTCGCGGGCGCGGTGGCGGCGCTGCTCGTGGTGCAGGGTGTGCGCGTGGTCGAGCAGCGCGCCGCCGCGAAGCTGCGTGCCGAGGCGGCGCAGGTCAAGGGGGTCGAGGCGCAGTCGCGCGCAACCCCGGCCGGGGCCGACTTCCCCGGCGTCCCGCTGCCCGGCGAGGACGAGCGGGTGGTGTCGAATCCGTCTCCGCTGCAACTGCGACACAGCTGCGCCTGGGGCGTGCCGGGCGGCAATCCATATCGCGGCACGGTGGCGCAGGCACTGGCGGCGGCGCGGTTGCCGCCGGAGGTCGTGCGCAAGGTGGCCGACATGGCCGAGCGCGGCTGGGTCCATGACCAGGTCGAGATCTCGCGCGAGGGCATCCGTACCATCAACGGCCAGCGGCGTTTCGGCCCTGACGTGCGGGCGATGGCCTTCGGCGACACGCTGTGCTTCAACACACGCGTCAACTTCGCCCCAGGGCATGTCGAGTACGCGGCCCTGTACGAGGCCGAGGACGCCGCCGGCAAGCGCTACACGGTGATGGTGCCCTATGTCTGCCAGAACGTCTCGGTGCTGGGCGAGCGCGAGGAAATCGTCGTCGAGGGCAACGGCGTGCCCGAGCCGGCGTCGTGGGCCCTGGTGCTGGGAGGCCTCGGGCTGCTGGGCGGATCGTTGGCCATGCGGGCGCGAAAGTCCCGCGGGTGAGGCGGGTGGCAGGCCGGCTGGGTCGCGCCTGGCGCGCCGGCGCCTTGGCGGTGCTGCTGTGCGCCGCGTTCGGTGTGCGAGCCGCACCACTGACGCCGGACCGATACCCTGCTGCGGTCGCGGCGCTGCACCGTGCCGCCACCGACGGCGGCGCGGACGCCCGCTACGACCTCGCGATCGTGCTGCTGTGCGGCACCCAGGTGCCGCGCGACCCGGCGTCGGCGGCGCTGTGGCTGGCGCTGCTGGCGCCCGAGGGTCACACCGCCGCACAGAGCGTGCTGGGCTGGCAGCTGATGGCCGGCACCGGCGTGCTGCGCGACGACCGCCATGCGGCACGCTGGCTGCGCGAGGCTGCCGATCGCGGCGACACCGCGGCGCGCAACAACCTGGGCGTCTTGACCGCGCTCGGCCGCGGCGTCCCGCGCGACCTCGATGCCGCCGAGCGTCTGTTCCGGTCGGCCGCGGAGCAGGGGGCCGAGGCGGCGGCGCGCAACCTGTCCGTGCTGCTCGGCCGGGAGGACGCGGCGAAGCGGGCGGCGCAGCCGTCGGCGGCCCACCCGGACGTGACCGCGGCCGCGTGCCAGGCGCGTTCGCGAAGCTTGGCACGCTGAGGGCCGTCCGAGCCGCATCGGGGCTTGATCCCGGGCGGGCCAGCGCCGATAAACGGGCATGTCAGCGTGCCGTCGCCTGCTTTCACCGCTTCGCGCGCCTTGCCCGCCTGCGCGATGGGCGCGCGACGGATGGCGCGCAACGGCGACCCTGCTCCTGTGCCTGGCGGGTCTGGTCACGACCTCGACCGCTGGCGCGACCGGTGGCGCGGCGCCGGCCCCTGACGGCTTCACCCGACACCTGGCCCAGCAGATCAACGAGTATCGGCTGGCACACGGCCTTGCGCCGCTGTCCTGGTCGGACGAGCTGGCCGGACTGGCGGCCGAGCACAGCCAGGACATGGCGGCGCGGCGCACGCTCTCGCACGACGGCTTCCGTGACCGGCGGCGGCGGACCGCCAGCCACATCTGCGTCGAGAACGTCGCGCACAACTTCCCGACGGCCGAGACGCTGCTCGATGGCTGGCGCCGCTCGCCCGGGCACCAGCGCAACCTCGTCGAGCCCAAGGTCGCGCGCATGGGACTCGCCGCCACGGCGCGTTACGTCACGTTCTTCGCCTGCCGTTGAGCACGGCGCCGGGGCTCGCCCCGGCAGGCCACTCGACCCGTGAGGCATCATCGCCGGCGATGCCGGCCGTCCTGCTCCAGCGCCTCCTGACCTTCGCCGCCACGCTCGCGGTGGCCTCGGTGCTGGTCTTCGCGGTGCTCGAGCTGCTGCCCGGCAACGCGGCCCAGGTGATCCTGGGCGACAGCGCCACGGCCGAGTCGCTGGCGGCACTGGAGCAGCGGCTCGGCCTCGACCGGCCTGCGCTGCAGCGCTACACCGACTGGGTCGGCGGCCTGCTGCAAGGCCGCACCGCCGACAGTCTGAGCTACGGCGAACCGACCGCGGCGCTGATCGGCGAGCGGCTGCAGGTGACGCTGCCGCTGGCGGTGCTGGCGATGGCGATGACGGCGATCGCGGCGATCGGCCTGGGTGTGTTCGCGGCGTCGCGCCACAACCGGCTCGGCGACGTCGGCGTGATGGCGGCGAGCCAGGTCGGCATCGCGATCCCGAACTTCTGGTTCGCGATCCTGCTGATCCTGCTGTTCGCGGTGCAGCTGCAGTGGGTCGGTGCCGGCGGTTTCCCGGGCTGGACCGAAGACGAGGGCGGCGGCTTCGTCGACGGTCTCGTCGCGCTGCTGCTGCCGGCCGTCTCGCTGGCGGTGGTGCAGGCGGCGATCCTGGCGCGCGTGACCCGTTCGGCGGTGCTGGAGGTCATGCGCGAGGACTTCGTGCGGACTGCCCGCGCCAAGGGCCTGACGCGGCGCCAGGCGCTGTGGCGGCACGTGCTGCGCAACGCAATGATCCCGGTGCTGACGGTGGCCGGGCTGCAGTTCGCCAACCTGATCACCGGCACCATCGTGGTCGAGAACGTCTTCGTGCTGCCCGGCGTCGGCCGCCTCGTCTTCCAGGCCATCAGCAACCGCGACCTGGTGGTCGTGCGCGACGTCGTGATGCTGCTGGCCGGCGTGGTGGTGCTGGTCAATTTCGTCGTCGACCTGCTGTACGCGCTGGTCGACCCGCGGCTACGCGTGGGCTGATCCATGAACCTGCTGCAGCGCGCGCGACGCCACCCCAGCTTCGTCGTCGGCTTCGCGCTGACGGCGCTGTTGGCGGCGGCGGCACTGCTGTCGCTGGTCTGGCAGCCCTACCCGCCGGCCGAGATCGACATCCCCAACAAGCTGCAGCCACCCAGCGCCGCACACTGGCTGGGCACCGACAGCCTGGGGCGCGACATCGCCAGCCAGCTGCTGGTGGGCTCGCAGAACAGCATCGTCGTGGGCGTCATCGCGGTCGGCATCGGGCTGGGTGTCGGCGTGGCGCTGGGCTGCCTGGCGTCGGCGCGGCGCGGCTGGGTCGAAGAGCTGATCATGCGCGCCAGCGACTTCACCTTCGCCTTCCCGGCGCTGCTGAGCGCGATCATGCTGACCGCCATCTACGGCCCCGGGCTGGTGATGAGCATCGTCGCCATCG
>CAZQPN010000320.1:0-4205 GCA_964595215.1 uncultured Rubrivivax sp.
CTGAAATCGCAGCTCGAAGCGCGCACCGCCGGCACGGCGTCGCAGCAGCCGCACGCCGCCGTCCGGTTGCGTGCTGCCATGTGCCCGGCCGACCGCCGCGCACAGCCCGGTGCCCAGGCCCGTGTTGTGCGCCTCCGGCGCGCGCGCCGGATCCGGATCCGGGTCCGGCCCCGGCCCATCGTCCTCGATGGCCAGCACCAGCTCTTCGTCCGCCTGCGCGGCCGACAGCCATACGCGCGAGCGCGCGAACCGAAGCGCGTTGTGCATCGCCGCGTCCAGGGCCAGCTCGACCAGCCGCCGGTCCAGGTACCAGAACGGCGGCTCGCTGCCGGTGGACACATGGCCGACGCGGACCGCCGCGTCCGGGTCGTCGTGGCGCTGGCGTACGGCGTCGAGCACTTCGACAGGCGACTCGTCCTCGCAGTGCGCCTGCAGCCGCCCGTCGCCGCCATACAGCGTCAGGAACATCACCAGTCGCTGGCGCAGCCGCACGCACTGCCGGTGCGCCGCGGCGGCACCATCCCGGCCCGGGCGTGCGCTCAGCGTCGCCAGCGCACCCTCGAGCGCGCCGAGCTCGTTCTTGAGATCGTGGACGACGAGCGCGGTGCCGGTCGGCGCGAGCATGTCAGCGCCGACCGGCAGTCCCGAAGGTGCTGACCGCCCCCCGGGGGGCAGCAAGTGCAGCGCGCGTGGGGGGTTCATTTCAGGCCGCCACTTCGGCCGATTCGGCCAGCGTCGCCAAGGTCTCGCGGAAGTAGCGCTGCATCTGCGTCACGCGGTCGTTGCCCGGCATCAGCTTGTCCAGCCGCGTCAGGTGCAGCCGGATGCGCTCCACCTGCACGGGGTTGGCCACCTTGCGCAGTCGCAGCGCCATGCAGCTGATCTGCGCCGCCTGCAGCAGCACGCCGGTGTTGTCAGGGAAATCCTTCAGCGCCGCCTCGATCGCCACCAGCGCCTCGTCGATGTTGGCGTCGCGCATCAGCTGGCGCGCCGAGCCGACCCGGGCCTTGAGCGCATTCGCCGCCGCGTCGACGACGCGATCGACATGCGCCGCGTGGCCGGTGCTGTGCAGCGCGTTGCGGACCAGCTGACGGATGCGCGGGCTCTCGTGATCGGCGCTGACTGCCGCGCCGAGGCGGGCCAGGCCCTCCTCCCCCCGACCGGTCAGCAGCTCGGCCTTGCCCAGCGCGACGGTGGCGAAGTCGGCCTTTGCCCCGCGCAGGGTCTCGCGCGCCCGCGCCACGCACTGCGCGGCGCCGGCGGCATCGCCCTGACGAGCGAGCGCCTGGGCGCGGATCGCCTGCGCCACCGGCTCGAACGCCGGTGCGTTGCCGAAGGCCTGGCGGCCACCGTCCAGCGCCGTCAGCGCCTCGACGGGGCGCCCGCTGTCGGTCAGCGCCGCCGCGAGCGCCAGCGTGTCCTGCGGCTGGGCCGTGATCGCGCCCTGCGTCGCCTTGATGACCTTGCCCAGCGCGTCGAGCGTCGTGTCCAGGTCTCCGTTGCGGTAGGCGCACTCGGCCAGCCGGCGCTGGCGCGCCGCTGACGGCACCGCCGTCACCGCGTCCCGCAGCGCCCATTGCGCCCCTTCGGCATCGCCCTGCGCCTCCAGCGCCTCGGCCATGACGTCGTAGGCCGCCAGGTTACGCTGGCCCTCGGGCGAGTCGATGATCTCGCGAGCCAGCTGCATCGCCTCGTCATACATCGCGCCGGCCTTGTAGCCGCGCGCCAGCATGATCTGCGCCCACAGCAGCTGCGGCCGTACGCCGAGGGCCTGCTGGCAGACCGCGCGCGCGTCGGCGTGCCGTCCCAGCAGCAGAAGGATGTCGGCCTTCTGCTGCAACGCCTGCATGAACCACCGGTCCTTGCGGGCGAGCATGGCGTCGCAGGCCTCGAGGGCCGCAGGCAGGTTGTGCGCCGTCATCGCGGTGTAGATCGGCTCGAAGGCCTTGCGCCGCTCCAGGGCCGCGCGCAGTCGTGCCTCGACATCGCTGGCAGTGATCGGCTTGAGCAGGTAGGCGTCCGGTTTGTGCTCGGATGCCGCCGCGACCGACGCGTAGCTGTTCTCCGCCGTCACCATGAAGAACAGGCAACCAGGCGCCAGCAGCGACTGCTCGCGCAGGTGCTCGAACAGCTGCTGGCCATCGGTCCTGTGCCCCAAGCTGTAGTCGCACACCACCAGGCCGTAGCGGTTGGCCTTGATCAGGCGCAGCGCCTCGGCCGGATTGGCGGTGCCGTCGACACGCTGGATGCCGAGCATCTGCAGCTGGCCGCGCAACGTGCTGAGCTGCGCAGGCGCGTCGTCGATGACCAGCGTCAGCAACTTGGAGAACGGCGTTTCGATTGGCATGGGTCGGGTCCTCTCGCGATGGGACGATCGCCGCGGCCTCCCCCAGCACGTGGCCGGACGAGGCAGCGGCGGCCGGAGATCCGGCCGCCCACCCTTGGAGCTTTCGGCCGCCCTGCCGTCGACTTGAGCGCCGTTGCCGATGCGCGCCGGTGCCGCTGCACGCCATGCCCTTGCGCGGCGGACGCGTGGTGCCGCCGCAGCCTGTCCCGATGACGGCGCCGGACCCCTAGAACAGCGTGCCCTGGACCGCGACGGCGGCGGCCGGCGGCCCCCGCCGTCGTGGCGGACGGAACGCCGACAGGTCGAGTTCGGCCTTGGCCCGAGCGAGGCCGAGTCGCGCCGTCGCCTTGTGCACGCGCTGGCGCAGCAGATCGGCCCACACCCCCTGCCCGGTCATGCGCGTGCCGAAGCGGCTGTCGTTGTCGCGTCCGCCGCGCATGTCGCGCACGCGCGCCATGATGCGCGCCGCCTTGTCGGGCACGTGCTCGGCCAGCCACTGCTGGAACAGCGGGTTCACCTCCCAGGGCAGGCGCAGCACGATGCTGAACGCACGGGTCGCGCCGGCATCGGCGGCCGCCTGCAGGATGCGCTCGACCTCCGGTTCATTCAGGAACGGGATCACCGGGGACACGCTGACGCCGACCGGCACACCCGCGCGCGCGAGCGTCTCGATCGTGCGCAGCCGCCGGTGCGGCGCTGCGGCGCGCGGCTCGAGCCGACGCGCCAGATCGGCGTCCAGCGTCGTCAGCGAGACGTAGACAGCGGCCATGCGGCGGGCCGCCATCGGCGCGATCAGGTCCAGGTCGCACTCGACGAGCGCCGACTTGGTGACGATGGAAAACGCGTGGCAGGTCTCGGACAGCACCTCGATCACGCCGCGCGTCAGCCGCAGGCGGCGCTCGGCCGGCTGATAGGCGTCGGTGACGGTGCCGATGGCCAGCCGCAATGGCGTATACCCGGGCGCGGCCAGCGCCGCCCTCAGGCGCTCGGCGGCGTTGACCTTGGCGACGATGCGGGTCTCGAAGTCCAGCCCGGGCGACAGGTCGAGGTAGCTGTGCGTCGGCCGCGCGTAGCAGTAGATGCAACCGTGCTCGCAGCCGCGATAGGGGTTGATCGACACGTCGAAGCCGATGTCCGGCGAGTCGTTGCGGCTCAGGATGCTGCGCGCCGGCTGCTCCATGACGGTGGTGGCGCACGCCGCCGGCGGCGCATTGGCGGCCGCGTCCAGCCCGCCCCAGCCATCGTCGTCGGCCACGCGCCGCGTGGCCGCCAGCCGGGCATCGATCGCCCAGATCGTCGCCCGGCCCTTGACGGGGGGACCCGCGCGCGGCAGCACCGGGCCGGGCGGCATGGATCTGCGGGGGTCGGGCGGCTGCACGGCTGTGAATATATACAGCCTCTGCGCATCCCACAAGCCGGCCACCGGCACACCCGCGCCGCCAAGCCGGCGGCGCCGGATGCGACGGCGACGCCGGCGCGGCTAGTCGCGGTCGGCCGGCATCGCGTCGGGCATCGCGCCGCCGCCCGTCGCCCGGGTGGCGGTCGGCGCAGGCTGCCGGTCGCGCACCAGATAGCTGTAAAGCACCGGCACGACGATCAGCGTCAGCAGCGTCGAGGTCAGCAGGCCGCCGATGATGGCGCGTCCCATCGGCGCCTGAATCTCGCCGCCGTCGTTGAGCGCGAGCGCCAGCGGCAGCATGCCGAAGACCATGGCGGCGGTCGTCATGATGATCGGCCGCATGCGGATCTGCCCAGCCTGCAGCAGCGCATCTCGCACCGACGCACCGGCCTTGCGCGCCTGGTTGGCGAAGTCGACGAGCAGGATGGCGTTCTTCGTCACCAGGCCCATCAGCATCAC
>CAZQPN010000321.1:0-4197 GCA_964595215.1 uncultured Rubrivivax sp.
CGTCCACGCGATCTCCACCGGCGTCGGCTTGATCGCCCCGTTGCGCAGGATCGGGCCGATGATGGACCAGTTGTCACCGTTCTTGTCCGCCACCGGCAGCCCGGTGCCGAAGTAGTTGTCCTGGTAGCTCCAGTCCAGCCGGTTGAACCAGTCGCCCGAGTTGTAGCTGTCCCGGTCCATCGACTTGCTGCGCAGCGTGTCGATGCCGGCGTGGAAGTAGGCCACGCCCTGGCTGAAGGCATTGATCGCCGCACCCAGGATCTGCGCGCGCGCCCGGTCCTCGCGGCTGGTGTCCTGCGGCAGCCGGTAGGCGTTGATGTCGAACAGCGTCTGGTTGTCGTGGTTCTCGACGTAGTTGACGACCTCGCCCGGCTCGAGCACGTAGCCCGCCGGCTGGCCGTTGTAGTCGAGCTGCTCCAGCCGCAGGTCGGCGTCCCAGTGGGTCCGCAACATGAAGCTGCGGATCGAGCCCGCCAGGCCGACCTTGATGATGTCGGACGACCACATCAGGTCGTTCACGGACTTGCCGGCGCCGCTGCCGTTGTCGTCGTAGAACAGGCCGTTGATGTAGCCCTGGTTCTTGACCAGCCACTCGCCGCCGTCGAACGGGCTGCCACCGCGCACGTGGTCGCGCGCACGGTCGCTGAAGGTACCGATGCCCGAGCCATTGAGCTCTAGCTGGCTGGCCTGGCGGAAGCGCGCGTTGTTCTGCACCTCGCCGAAGTTCCAGCCCTCGCCGATCAGGTTGACCTGGCGGCCGGTGGCGGCGTTGACGCGCGACTGCAGCTGCTCCATCACCGCGCGCGGCTGGTGACCCATCAGGTCGAAGCGGAACGAGTCGATCTTGTACTGCGTGGCCCAGAGCTCGGCCGAGTCGACCATCAGCTTGCCCATCATCCGGTGCTCGGTGGCAGTGTTGTCGCAGCAGGTCGAGCGCTCCACCTCGCCGTCCTTGTTCAGGCGGTGGTAGTAGCCGGGCACGACGCGGTCGAGCACCGAGCGGTCGTTCTGGCCCGATGCGGTGGTGTGGTTGTAGACCACGTCCATGCCCACGCGCAGGCCGGCCGCGTGCAGCGCCTGGACCATCGCGCGGAACTCGATCACGCGCCGCGCGCCGTCGCCCGACGAGGTCGCGAAGCTGCCCTCCGGCGCGTTGAAGTGGAACGGGTCGTAGCCCCAGTTGAAGCAGTCGGCGTCCTTCACCGCGGTCACCGCCGCCTGCTGCTGCTCACCGTCGGGTGCGCCGCCGGTGGCCACCGCCACGCAGCCCTGCTCGGGCACCGTCGCGAGGTCGAACACCGGCAGCAAGTGGACGTCGGTCAGGCCGGCGCCGGACAGCGCCTGCAGATGCTTCATGCCGTTCGAGCCGGTCTCGGTGAAGGCCAGGTACTTGCCCCGGTGCGGCGCCGAGACCGTGGGGTCGTTGGCCGAGAAGTCGCGCACGTGGAGCTCGTAGATGACCATGTCGGTCTGCGCCTGTACCTTAGCCGGCGGCGCGCTAGCGTCCCAGCCCGCCGGCTTGAGCGACGGCGCCGACAGGTCGGCGATGTAGCTGCGCTGCGAGTCAGCGCTCAGGCTGACCGAGTACGGGTCGGTGACGAGGTTGCGCACCAGGCCGACGCCGCGCACGAAGACCTCGACAACGTAGCGGTAGTACTTGCCGCTCAGGTCCTCGTCGCTGCTCGCGCGCCAGACGCCGGTGGCCTCGTCGAAGGTCGCCGGCAGCAGCGCGCTGGCCTGACCGGCGCCACTGCCGTAGATGCCGACCGAGACCTTCTGCGCCGTCGGTGCCCACAGCTTGAAGGTGGTGGTGCCGGCGCCCACCGTGACGCCGAGGTCGTCGATCGCCTCGGCGCCCGCGTAGAGGTCATCCAGCGCGCCCGGCAGCTGCGCGGTGCTCGCGTTCTGCACCTCGCCGAGCGCGTTCTCCTGCACCAGCACGAGCTGGCTCTTCAGCAGCGCGGGCAGCGCGGCGAGGTCGGTCGCGTCGACCGCCAGCACGACGCCGGCGTCGATGAAGCGGAAGCGCTCGGCGGCGTCGGCGGGCACGGCGCCACCGTGCAGCTGCAGCGTGATCGAGCCGTCGGCGCCGCTGACCGGCGCGTCCTTGGCGGCGCGGATCTGCCCGTTGGCCGAGTGGTAGAGCTTGAACACGCCGCTGCCGTCCACCTTCGGGAACTGGATCAGTCTCCGGTCGAGCCAGTAGGCGCGCGCGTCTGTGGTCGACGCGATGCGCGCATCGGGCTTGGACGTGTAGACCGCTGCATCGCCCTGGATCAGCCAGATCTCGCCGACGCCGCCGGTGATGTCGAGCGCAGCGTAGCTGACGCGGATGTTGTTGTCGCGTCCGTCCTTGTCGTCCGGGTTGCCGCCGGGCGGCTTGCCGTGGATGATGAACTCGAGCGCGGTGCGGTTCGGGTCGCCCTGCGGGTTGAGCACCGGGATGTCGAACACCACCTCGCCGGCGCCGGCGCTGTAGTTGTTGAAGTCAGAGAATGCGACCGCGTTCGTCCACTGATCGATGACGACGCCAGGCTTCAGGCCGGCGACGTCCAGCCCGCTGCTGCCCCAGATGTGCACGCCCCAGTCGGCATAGTTGCCGTCGAAGCGCGTGTAGTGCACGCGCACGGTGTGCAGGTCGGGCGTGGCCGCTCCGAGCGGGTTGCTGGTGTAGTTGGTCGCGTCGCCGGCGAGCTTCCAGATCTCGGTGCCGCCGGACAGGGACCAGAACTGCTGGGCGTCGCTGCCGGACTGGCCCGACCAGTTCGACGGCTCGCGCGTGCCGCCGCCGTCCTTGACGAGGATGAAGTTGAACGACTCGCCGCCGACCGGCACGTCCCAGTACTTGCCGAAGGCGTCCTCGCCGTCGGGCGCCTTGCCAGGCCAGCCGCCGTTGGCCTCGCCCGGCGCGTTGTAGACGTACATCGTCCAGCCGCCGTAGTCGCCGCCGGCGCGGTGGTAGTGCAGCCGCACGCTGTCGGCACCGCCGCCACCCCCGCCACCGCCGCTGGACGGCACCGCCGCCAGCACGGTGCTCAGTGTCGCGCTGTTGGCGACCGCGAGCGGGTCGGCGTCGTTGCTGATGCGGGTGGTGCCGCCGCCGCAGGCGGTCAGGACCGCCAGCCAGAGCAGCATCAGGAAGGCCGTCAGGCGCCGGGCGACGCCGTTCAACGAGGTGTCCATGTCGTCTCCTGTGTGCGTTCGTTCTGTCCCGCGCGGGGCCGGGGCGTCGCTGCGGCGACGCCCCGCCCACCCGGCCAGACCGATGCTATTGGAGTAAAGCTACACAGATCATCCGGGACTAACCCTGCATGTCGGCTCTGCGTCGAGTCGTTCGTAGGGGGTGTTGAGCGATTGATGTAGCTCGACTACATTGTCGACTCGCCACTTCCCGACCGCCCCATGCGCCGACTGCGTCCCCCAGCCCACCCCGCCGCCCTGGCCCTGTGGGCCGCGTTGAGCCTGGCTGCCTGCGGCGGCGGTGGCGGCAGCGATGCCGGCACGCTGCCGCCGACGGGCGGCGGCACCCCGTTGCCGGCGGTTGACGTGACCGCCGTCGCCGCTGCCGACCCGGGCAGCGCGCTGCCGGCGGGCTGGCAGCGCGGCGCGTTCATGCAGGTCTTCGTGCGCAGCTACCAGGACAGCGACGGCGACGGCATCGGCGACCTGCGCGGCCTCATCAGCCGCCTCGACTACCTGCACGACCTCGGCGTGCGCGGGCTGTGGCTGCTGCCGATCGGCCCGAGCCAGGACCGCGACCACGGCTACGCGGTGACCGACTACCGCGCCATCGCGCCCGAGTACGGCAGCCTGGCCGACTTCGACGAGCTGCTGCGCGAGGCGCACGCGCGCGGCATCGGCGTCGTCGTCGACTACGTCGTCAACCACAGCGCGGCACAGCACCCGCTGTTCCTCAACGCGCGCGCCGCCGCCGCCAACCCGTACCGGGACTGGTACCTCTGGGAGGCCGTCAAGCCGAGCGGCTGGAACATCTACGGCGGCGACCCCTGGCGCGCCAACCCGGCCGGCGGCTGGTACTTCGCCGCCTTCTGGGACCAGATGCCCGACTTCAACCTGCGCAACCCGGCCGTCGTCGCCTGGCACCACGACAACCTGCGCTTCTGGCTCAACCGCGGCGTCGACGGCTTCAGGCTCGACGCCGTCGGCCACCTGGTCGAGAACGGGCCGTCGGCCTGG
>CAZQPN010000322.1:0-4170 GCA_964595215.1 uncultured Rubrivivax sp.
AAGCCACCGTCGGCCCGGCGTTGTTGAAGTTGCGGAAGTGCTCGATGTTGTAGCCGTTGTTGCCGACCGGGTTGAACACGCCGGCCCGCTCCACGTGCGCCGGCACGAAGAAGCTGGTCTGCGGGAAGTTGGCCTGCAGCCACTTCACGCCCTCGACGGTCTTCAGGTGACCGAGCTCGCCGGAGTTGTAGGCGCCGGTGAGCTTGGCGCCGCGCGGATCGTGCATCGCGTTGAGCGCGCTGCCGGGCACGGCGCAGTCCCATCGCCCTTCGCCGCGGCTGAGGTCGCCGGAGCCGCGGTCGAAGCAGTACTCAAACTGCGCCGTGTACTCGCCGCTGCCGGTGCCCTGCGCGGGCAACTGGCCGTCGATCACCGACACGTTGTTGTGCTCGTGGCCCGGCACGACCTGCTCCAGACCGACGAACAGCGGCTTCTTCTTGAGCGCGCTCATCTGCTCGAGCACCGGGTACTGGAACTCCTCGATCGACTGCCAGCGCCACATGCGGCGGTTCGGGTCGTCCGGGTTGGAGCCGATCAGGTCGCCCTTGATGCGCTCGACGCCGATGCTGTTGGCCCAGGTGGTGCCCGGGCCCTGGCCCTGGACGTAGGGGAAGCCGGAGTCCGCGCCCGTCTGCGCGTCGTCGACCAGCGTGCAGTTGCGGTTGCCGCTGCCGCCGTGGCCGGCCATGATGAACCAGTCCAGGCCGTAGGTGTCGACCGACTTGTTGACCAGTTTCTGCACCGAGATCTGGCCGTCGGAGCAGGTCGTGTGGTTGTGGAAGTCGCCGGTCGTGTAGCGGCCGGCGTCCTTGCGCCGGTCGTCGTCGGCGGCCGCGGGCTGCGGCGCGGCGGCCAGCATGGCCAGCGCGCAGGCGGCGGCAGCGGCCAGGCTGACGTCGCTGCGGGTGAAGGACGGTTGCATGTCGGTACTCCTGTGGGATGGGGTTGTGTTGTCTTCTGGTGGCCCGCGCCGGTCTGTCGGCCGCAGACACCGCATCGGCGCGAGGACAACCTTACGGGCCGTGTTTGACGCCCGCGTGACCGGCGCGTGACAGGTGGGGAGCGGGGCGATCACCGGCTCAGTGCGTGCCGACGATGAGACCGGCCTCCACCGTGCCGGCCTTCTCGAACACCAGGGTCAGCGGGTACTCGTAGCCGTGACGCAGGTCGGTGTTGACGTCGCGCAGCACGAGGTGCGGGCCGAAGGGGCTGATGTTCAGTTCGCGGCCGCGCGCCAGCGGGATGCCCGGCGTCCCGCCCGCGCCGCGCAGGGCCGCGGGCAGCCGCAGCTCCAGCGCGGCGCCGACCGGGGTCCAGGCCGACAGCAGCCGGTCGTCGGCGCTGATCTGCACGATGCGCATCGAGACGACCAGCTCGCGCGTGCCCTTGGGCGCCTCGGGCACCCAGGGGTGGATGACGGTGAAGGTCGGCTCGGGATACTCGTGGGCCGTGGCCGCGAGGGTGGCGGCGGCCAGCAGGCCGGCGAACAGGCGCGCAGCGAGGCGCGCGACGATGCGACGTGTCGGCATGGTCAGGCAGGCTCAGGCCGTGAAGCCGACCGCATAGCCCCAGGCGTCCAGGCGCGCGGGGATGGCGTTGAACGCCAGCGTGGTGCGCTGGCCGCCACGGTTGGCGGGCACCTCGTGCAGCATCCAGCTCGGAAACAGCACCATGTCGCCCGGGGAGACCTCCGGCATCACCCACTTGTCGGCGTTGAAGGGCCCCATCTCGGTGCCGGCGTGGGTGTTGCTGAAGACGTAGCCCGGCTGGCCCATGCCCTTGATGAACACGGTGCCGGCGTCCGGGTGCACGCGGCTCAGGTAGATCACGCCGGACACGACGCTGTTGGCGTGGTTGTGCATCGCCTGGTGACCGCCGGGCTCGAGCACGTTGGCCCACATCTCCTTGACCGTCCAGGGCAGGCGCTGGCCGAACAGGAGCTCGCCGAAGGCCTCGAGCGGCGGCGCAACTGCGGCCCCGACGGTGGCCAGCAGGTCGTCGCTGCGCGGGTCGAGGATGGCGGTGTGCGACAGCTGCGTCGAGCGCGCATTGGCCTGCCGCGCCTGGCCGGCGAAGCGCGAGGCCAGACGGTCGACGGAGCTTGCGCCGAGCACGCCGCGCGAGTGCATCAGTGGGGTGGGGAACAGGCCGATGACACGGCTGGGACTGGCGGTCATGGGGAGAGCGCAGCAGAAAGGGCGGGCCGGTGCGACGAAATCGCAGGACCACTGAGTCTTGCGCCGAGCTGTGACAGCAGCAAGACAGCGCCGGACCGGACCGCGCGCGGGCGCACGCCCCCGGCCGGCGCGTGGCGGCACCGGGGCGTCGCAGCGGTCGGTCTCAGCGCAGCGTGGACAAGACCGACCAGCCGGCCAGCGCCAGCGGCAGGCTGGCCATGCCCAGCAGCGTCGACACCGTCACCAGCCCCGCCACGTAGGGGCCGTGGCCGCCCATGCGCACCGCCAGCACGTAGCAGCTTGACGCCGTCGGCAGCGCGGCGAAGGTCACCAGCACGACCTGATCGACCGGTGGCAGGTCGGTCGCCCAGACCCAGGCCAGCGCGGCCAGCGGCAGCACGGCGTGGCGGATCGCCAGCAGCCCGGCGGCCAGCGCCGGCCCTTCGCGCAGCGCGCCCAGGCGCAGCCCGGCGCCGACCGCCATCAGCCCGATCGGCAGCGCGGCGGTGCCGATGCGGCCGAGCGTCGTGGCGGCCAGCTCGGGCAGGCGCCAGCCGAAGAGGTTGAAGACCAGGCCGGCGACGGTGGCGACGATGAGCGGGTTGCGCATCAGCTCGCGCCCGAAGCCATGCCCGCCATGGCGCGCCAGCGGCCAGACCGCGGCGACGTTGCACAGCGGCACCGCCAGCGCGATCACGAGCGCGATCGCGGCCACGCCCGGCACGCCGGCGACGCGCTCGACGACCGCCAGCGCGACGTAGGAGTTGAAACGGAACGCGACCTGCGCGCCCGACGCGTGCAGCACCGGCGGGCCGCCACCCACCCCGCGCAACGCGTAGGCCAGCGCGATGCCCAGCGCCGTGACCAGCAGCGTGCCGCCGGCCAGCGTCAGCGCGTCCTGCGGGCGCAGCGGGTTGCCTACGATGGCGCTGAACAGCAGCGCGGGGAAGAGCAGGTAATAGACGAGGCGCTCGGCGCCGTCCCACACCGGGCGCCCGAGCGGCGTGTAGCGGCAGACGACGAACCCGGTGGCAATGAGCGCGAAGTCGGGCAGCAGGACGAAGGCATCGGGCACGGCGCGAGTGTGCCAGCCGGCTAGCATCCGGCCGCATGGCCACCCCCGCTGCCCGCCGGAGCTCCGGCCGACCGCCACCGCGCGACGCCGCGGCGCCGGCAGACGCCGCGCTGATCGATCGTTTCGTCGACGCCCTGTGGCTGGAGGACGGCCTGGCGCGGCTGACGCTGGCGGCCTACCGGCGCGATCTGGCGCTGCTGTCGGCCTGGCTGCACGCGCAGGGCGGGAACGGGTTGATCGACGTGCGCGAGTCCGACCTGCGCGCCTACGCGACGGCGCGCCACGCGGCCACGCGCAGCACGACGGCCAACCGGCGCCTGACGGTTTTCCGACGCTTCTACCGCTGGGCGCTTCGTGAGGGGCTGCGCAGCGACGACCCGACGCTGCGGCTGCTGCCGGCGCGCCAGCCGCTGCGCGTGCCCAAGACGCTGTCCGAAGCGCAGGTCGAGGCCCTGCTGGCGGCGCCCGACGAGGCCTCGCCGCTCGGCCTGCGCGACCGCGCGATGCTGGAGCTGATCTATGCCAGCGGTCTGCGCGTGAGCGAGCTCGTGGGCCTGCGGACGGTCCAGGTCGGCCTCGCCGAGGGCGTGCTGCGCGTCACCGGCAAGGGCTCGAAGGAAAGGCTGGTGCCCTTCGGCGCCGAGGCGGCGGCCTGGATCGGGCGCTACCTGCGCGAGGGCCGGCCGGCGATCCTGCGCGGCCAGTCGAGCGACGCGTTGTTCGTCACCGCGCGCGGCGGCCCGATGACGCGTCAGATGTTCTGGATCCTCGTCCGGCGCCACGCCGGCGCCGCCGGCATCGACGCGCCGCTGTCGCCGCACACGCTGCGCCACGCCTTCGCGACCCACTTGCTCAACCACGGCGCCGACCTGCGCGCGGTGCAGATGCTGCTCGGCCACGCCGACATCTCGACCACGA
>CAZQPN010000323.1:0-4162 GCA_964595215.1 uncultured Rubrivivax sp.
GTCGGTGTACTCGTGCGTCTCGCCGGCGACGGCGGCCATCAGGTTCTGGCGGCTGTTGCCGATCGGCAGGCCGGTGGCCGGGTCGCCCGAGCCGTTCTCAAGGAACTCAAGGTGGCCGTGCGCATGACCGGTCTCGCCTTCGGCGGTCGAGCGGAACAGCGCCGCGACGTCGTTCTGGCCTTCCACGTCGGCCTTGTTCGCGAAGTACAGGTAGCGGCGGTTGGCCTGCGATTCGCCGGCGAAGGCGTCCTTCAGGTTTTGCTCGGTCTTGGAACCTTTCAGACCCATGGGGTGCTCCTTTGTCTGTCAGTCGAACGAGGGAGGTGCGGGGTGCACCAACCAGCGGAAACACTAGCAAACGATGACCTCGGCTGCCAATGCAATGCCTCAATGTGGAGCATAGCCTTGCCCAATGACCGAATTAAATGCAATAGATTCTCATCCGCAATTCAGCCCAGACCCAGCAGCCGCCGCGCCATCGCGTGCGTACGGCCGTCAGGGTCGGCGAAGTCGTGCAGCACGGTGAAGTGGTTGGTTTGCGGGACGGTCTCGCACACCGGTACTGCCGTCGGGCCCCAGACGTCGCGGATCAGCTGGTTCTGGCGCAGGAACTCGTCGGTCTCGTCGGCGCCCACGGCCGCGACCAGCGTGCCGCGCGGGCGCGGGAAGAAGGCCGGGCTCAGCCGCGCCACCGACGCCGGCGTCAGCTTCAGGTCGGCCTGGAGGAAGGCCGCGTGGCGCAGCGGCTCGAGGTCGTACAGGCCGGAGATCGACATCGCCTTGCCGACCAGCCGCACCGGCAGGTCGGGCGCGACCTCGGGCCAGCGGCAGCACAGCATCATCGCCGCCGCATGGCCGCCGGCCGAGTGCCCGGCGACGACGATGCGCGCCGGATCGCCACCGTGCGCGCGCGCGTTGCGCCAGGTCCAGGCCACCGCGCGCGCCACCTGCAGCGTGATGTGCTCGATGCCGACCGCGGGCGCCAGCGCGTAGTTGGGCACGACGACGAGCGCGCCGTCGTTGTTGAAGGCCGGCGCGACGAAGGAATGGTCGGCCTTGTCGAGCGAACGCCAGTAGCCGCCGTGCACGAACACCAGCACCGGCGCGCCGGCGGCCGGCGGCCGCGGCGCGGCGGCCGAGGGCAGGAACAGGTCCAGCGTCTCGCCGGCGCCGTCGCCATAGGGAAGGTCCAGCAGGCGCCGCGACTCGGCGCGCGCCAGTGCAGACGCCGCCTGCCAACGCTCGAAGATCGCCGCATGGTCAGGCACGCGGGCACGGTTGTTGTAATGGGCTTCGGCCCAGTCGGGATCGGTCGTCGGTCGCATCGGCAGCTCCTGCGCAGACATGGATGGTCTCGTCCGATGCTATACTGACGGGCTCAGTGGGGGGGTAGCTCAGCTGGGAGAGCGTCGCGTTCGCAATGCGAAGGTCGGGAGTTCGATCCTCCTCCTCTCCACCACCGAGACAAAGGGGCCGCCGGTGAGCGGCCCCTGACTTTTCTGCGCCGGGAACCGTCCGGGAAATGAAACGGCACGGCTGCAAGCGCAGCGGACGCCCTCGGACTTGCGCTCCGATCATCCATGGCCTACGCCCTCGCCGCCCTGCGCGAGCGCCAGCCCCTGACGGCGGAGGGACCCGACGCCCACGACGACCTCCGGGTCGATCGACTTCGGCCCGACAACTCGCCGCGGACGCGGCCCGGCCTTCCTTCTCCGCCGCATCGTGACCCGGCGCCGAGCCGGCCACCGCGGCACGATCCGTCGCGGCGCTACATTGCGCCGATGAATGCTGCGCCGACCACCCACCATGACGGCGCCCGGGCCCTGACCGCCGCGATCGTGGCGGCGACGGTGGTCGCCCTGGCCGGCTGCGCCGCCGATCCGGGCAGCCGGCCGCCGCCACGACCGCCGGAGAGCATCCAGGCGGACATCCTGGCGCTGATCCCGCCCGAGGTGCCGCTGCGAGCGGCCTGGGCCGTCGACCTGCAGACGGCGTTCGCCGCGCTGGAGATCGACCCGGCCGCGACCCACGTGTGCGCCGTGCTGGCGGTGGTCGAGCAGGAGTCGTCCTACCGCGCCGACCCCGCCGTGCCCGGCCTGGCCCGCATCGCGCGCGAGGAGATCGAGCGCCGCGCCGGGCGCGCGGGCGTGCCCGCGCTGGCGCTGGACCTCGCGCTGCGCCTGCCGTCCCCCGACGGGCGCCCGTACGACGAGCGCCTGCGCGATGTGGAGACCGAGCGCGACCTGAGCCGCCTGTACGAGGCCTTCATCGACCAGGTGCCGCTCGGTCGGCGCCTGTTCGCCGGGCTGAATCCGGTGCGCACCGGTGGGCCGATGCAGGTCGGGATCGCCTTTGCCGAGGCGCATGCGCGCACCCGGCCCTACCCGTTCCCGGCGCCGGGCTCGGTACGCGACGAGGTGTTCACGCGCCGTGGCGGGCTGTACTTTGGCGCCGCCCATCTGCTGGGCTACGCCGCGCCGGCCTATGGCGGGGAGATGATCTACCGCTTCGCCGACTTCAACGCCGGACGCCACGCCAGCCGCAACGCCGCCTTCCAGCAGGCCCTGGGCCTGGCCAGCGGGCGGCGCGTGGACCTCGACGGCGACCTGCTGGCCGCCGCGCCGCCGGCCCTCGACCAACCGGGGCAGACCGAGGCCGCGGTGCGCAGCCTGGGTTCGGCGCTCGGCATGAGCGACCGCGAGATCCGCCGCGAGCTCGTCCGGGCCGACGGCGCGAGCTTCGACGACAGCCCGCTGCTGATCCGCGTGTTCTCCCTCGCCGAACGACGCAGTGGACGGACGCAGCCGCGCGCGGTGCTGCCGCAGATCGTGCTGACCAGCCCCAAGATCACGCGGCGCCTGACGACCGAGTGGTTCGCGCGCCGCGTCGAGCAGCGCTACCGGCGCTGCCTGACGCGTGACGCGCCCTGAGGGCGGCACGGGCACATCCACGTGGCCACATCGGCCGCAGCCTCCCCCCGGATCGAGGGATGAACCGGACGCGCCCGCTGGCGGGCATCGGTTAGCGTGCCGGCAGGCGCTGCGCTCTGCACGGGACCACTCTGCATGCGAGTGATGGCCGCCTCACACAAGCACACTGGAGACACCATGAAGCAACTGATCGTCGCGCTCGCCGCCGCCTGCTGTGTGGCTGCAGGCGCCCACGCAGCGCCGCCGCCGGCCTACTTCGTCGACGCCGACAAGCTGCCCTTCGACGCCATCCCCGGTGTCGAGACCCAGCGCGCCTGGGGCGTGCACAACCAGGCCGGCTACCGCATCGAGGTGCCGTCGAACTGGAACGGCCGCCTCGTCATCTGGGCCCACGGATACCGCGGCGAAGGGCTCGAGCTGACGGTCGACAACCACCCGCTGCGCGCCTTCCTCGTGTCGCAGGGCTATGCCTGGGCCGCGTCGAGCTACAGCAGGAACGCCTACGACCCGTCGCAGGGCGCCAAGGACAGCCATGCGCTGGCGCAGTTCTTCAACGGGCGCTTCGGCAAGCCGGTGAAGACCTACATCACCGGCGCGTCGATGGGCGGACACGTCACCACCGTGATGGCCGAGCAGTGGCCGCGCAGCTACGCCGGCGCGATGCCGATCTGCGGCGTGATGGGCGACTACGAGCTGTTCGACTACTTCCTCGACTTCAACGTCGCCGCGCAGACGCTGTCGGGGATGAACCAGACCTATCCCTACGGGCCGGACTACCTGAGCACGGTCGTGCCGGCCACCAAGGCGGCGCTGGGGCCGGCCTTCCCCTTCGCCCTCAACCCGCAGGGGCAGAGCCTGGCGGGCCTGGTGCAGATGCGCACCGGCGGCGTGCGCCCGCTGTTCCAGCAGGGCTGGCTGTTCTGGAACGGCGTGGCCGGCGATTTCCTGTTCGGCCTCGGAGAGGGCGACGGCACGCTGCCGCGCCAGCCTGGCGTCGCGGTGCAGAACTCTGACGTGACCTACCAGTTCGACGCCGACCCGATGCTGTCGCCGGCCGAGACCGCCTTCAACGACATGGTGCAGCGCGTGACCGCCGACCGGCAGGCACGCCGCCGCGACGGCCTGGCCAACGTGACGCCGACCCCCGGCGACCTGAAGATCCCGATGCTGACGCTGCACACGCTGGGCGACCTCTTCGTGCCCTTCCACATGCAGCAGGAGTACGCGCGCCG
>CAZQPN010000324.1:0-4138 GCA_964595215.1 uncultured Rubrivivax sp.
TGGTGCCGTTGTCGATGATGACGACGCCGGTGCCCAGGCTGCGGTCCATCGCCTTCTGCTCGGGGCGCTCCTCGCCGTCGTCCTTCTCGTTCATCAGGCCGGTGACGCGCACGACCGACGGCAGGATGGCCTCGTAGGCCTTGGCGGCGGCCGATGGCAGCGGCTCGTTCTCGAGCGACGCGCGCACGGCCTCGTCGATGTGCGCCTGGGTGATCACGCGGCTTGCCGGTTGCAGCGCCAGCAGCACCGCGACGCCGACCAGCGTCGCCAGCGAGCCCACCGTGGCCCACAGCGGCCCCGGATGCCGGGCCAGCCACGCACGCCAGCGCCACAGACGGGTGGCAGGCGGCGGTGGCGCCGGCGGCGTGCCGCCGGCCTGGCCTGGCGCCGCGCCGCGGGCGGCACCTGCAGCCGTGGCGGGTGGCACCGAAGGCGCCCGCCGTGGCGAGCGGCTCACGAGGGGCTTGCGAGGAGGTGGCATGGGGCGTCCGTGAACGGCGTGAACGTCTGGGGAAACAGTACCACGATGCCGCCTGCCGCGCATCGCCGCGCCGATGAAAGACCCGCCCCGCCGCTGTGGTGCAATCCAGCGGTGGACTGGATCGATTCGCATTGCCACCTCGACGCCCCGGAGTTCGATCCCGACCGGACGGCCGTGCTGGCGGCGGCGCGGGCCGTCGGCGTGCGCATGCTGGTGCTGCCGGCGGTGCAGGTGGCGGACTTCGACGCCGTGCGCGAGCTCGCGCACGCGCACGGGCTGGCCTACGCGATCGGCATTCATCCGCTCTTCGTCGACCGTGCCGGTGCGGACGACGTCGACCGCGTGGCCGACGCGCTGCAGCGTTGGCGCGACGACCCGCGGCTGGTCGCGGTGGGCGAGATCGGGCTCGATCACTTCGTGCCCGGGCTCGATCGCGAACGCCAGCGCCGCGTCTACGAGGCACAGCTGACGCTGGCGCGTGACGCCGGCCTGCCCGTCATCCTGCACGTGCGTCGCTCGGCCGACGCCTTGCTGGCCGGCCTGCGGCGCACGCCCGTGGACGGCGGCATCGCGCACGCCTTCAACGGCAGCGCGGTGCAGGCGGCGCAGTTCGTCGAGCGCGGTTTCCGGCTCGGTTTCGGTGGCACGCTGAGCTTCGACCGCGCGCTGCGCATCCGCGAGCTCGCGCGCACCTTGCCCGACGAGGTGCCCGTGCTCGAGACCGACGCGCCCGACATCCCGCCGCAGTGGATCTACCGCACCGCCGAGCGGCGGCGCACGCAGCCGCAGGCCCGCAACACGCCGGCCGAGCTGCCCCGCATCGGCCACGTGCTGGCCGGGCTGCGTGGCTGGACGCTGGCGCAGACGGCCGCGCGCACGGCGGCCAACACCGTCGCCGCACTGCCCCGGCTGGGGGCGCTGCTGGCATGAAGCCGGTGCCTGCAGGTCGACCGGCGGGCATGGCCGCGCGCGTCGCGGCCAGCCGGACGGGCCGCGCGGACGGGTCCGCCGTGCGGCTGCCGGTCGAAGCGTCGCTGCCGCGCCTCGAGGGTTTGCCGCCCGTGATCGGCCGCGCCACCCGGCTCGTCGTGCTCGGCAGCTTCCCCGGCGTGGCGTCGCTGCAGGCCGGCCAGTACTACGCCCACCCGCGCAACCATTTCTGGCCGATCCTGGCGGCGCTGTGGGGGGTGGACCTGCCTGCGCTGCCGTACCCGGCGCGGCTGGCCGAGTTGCGTCGCCGCGGCCTAGGCCTGTGGGACGTCTACCGCGCCTGCCGCCGCGAAGGCAGCCTGGACAGCGCGATCGAGGCAGCCGAGCCGAACGACCTGGCCAGCCTGCGCCGACGCGCGCCAGGCCTGCGCGCGGTGGCGCACAACGGTGGCGAATCGGCGCGGTCGATGGCCGTCACGCGTGCCCTCGGCGTGCCGGTGTGGCAGCTGCCGTCGACCAGCCCGGCAAACGCGAGCTGGAGCTTCGAGCGCAAGCGGGACGCCTGGCGCGAGGCGTTCCGGGCGGCAGGCGTCGATGCGGGCTGATCCGCCCGCGCCCGAGGCCACGCTGTCGGAGTTCGACGGCGTGCGCTACCTGCACCTGGGCAGCCCCTGGGTGCAGGGCGCGATGCGCCTGCGATCGCCGCAGCACGTGGAGCTGGAGTACGTGCAGCGCATGCTGGCGGCGCTGCTCTGGCTGGACCTGGCGACGCTCAAGCGCGGTCATGCGGTGCAGCTCGGCCTGGGCGCTGGTTCGCTGACGCGCTTCACGCTGCGCGCGCTGGGCATGCGCACGACGGCGGTGGAGATCAACCCGCAGGTCATCGCCGCCGGCCGCCACTGGTTCCGGCTGCCGGCCGATGGATCCCGGCTGCAGGTGATCTGCGCCGACGCCGGCGCCTGGCTGGCCGAGGCTGAACCGGGGCAGGCGACGCTGCTGCAGGTCGACCTGTACGACGAGGAGGCGGCCGCGCCGGCGCTCGACGACGAGGCCTTCTACAGCGCCTGCCGGCGCCTGCTGGCGCCCGGCGGCGTGATGGCGGTCAACCTGTTCGGGCGCCGTGCCAGCTTCGGGCTCAGCGTGGCGCGCATCGCCGGCGCCTTCGGTGCCGACGCCGTGTGGCCGCTGCGCGCCACGCGCGAGGGCAACACGGTGGTGATCGCGTCGCACGCGGCGCCGTTGCCGTCGCGCCCGGTGCTGGCCGCGCGCGCGGCCGCGATCGAGGCCGCCTGGGGTCGTCTCGGACTGCCGGCGCGCAAGTGGCTGCGCATGCTGCCGCTGTCGGGGGCGCCGGGCGACGCGGCGCCGCCGGTGCAGGGCGAGAGGGCGGCCACGGCAATCGGCCGCGAGGGGCCGCGCCCATGGAACTGAAGAACGCGCGCGACTTCTGGGCCGGCGCGCTGTTCGTCGGCACCGGGCTGGCGGCGGTGTGGGAAGCCATCGACGGCGGCGTCGGCAGCCTGGCGCAGCCGGGCCCCGGCCTGCTGCCGCTCGGCCTGGGCGGGACGCTGACGCTGCTGGGCACGATGCTTCTGTTCAAGGCGATGACGATCGAGGCCGAGCGCGCGGCGGCGGGCCGCCCGGGGTCGGCCCGTGCACTGCTGTCCGTCGCGCTGGCGGTGGCTGGTGGCGCCCTGCTGCTCGATGCCGCCGGTGCCGTCGCCGGGCTGGCCGTCGCCGGCCTCGGCACCGCCTTCGGATGGCGCGGGCTCGGTTGGCAGCGGGCGCTGCTGGCGGGCCTGACGGGCGCGCTGGTGGCCGGGCTTGCGGGCGCGGCGATCCTCGGATGGGGTCTCGGGCGGGCGCTGCCGTGGTGGCCGGGGACCCTCGCATGGTGATGCACGCTGCAGTGCGGCCCGCGGGTGCGGCCGTCGCCACGTGATGGACTGGATGCTGCCGTGGTCCGAGGGCCTTCGCCTGGCGCTGGCCCCGGCGCCGCTGCTGGCCGTGCTGGCCGGCACGCTCGTCGGCCTGGGCGTCGGCATGTGGCCCGGTGCCGGTGCCTTGGCGGCGATCGCCCTGCTGATGCCGGTGCTGGCCGGGCTCGACACGCTGCCGGCGTTGGTGCTGCTGGCCGGCATCTACCACGGCGCGCAGGTCGGCGGGGTGTGGGGCACGGTGCTGGCGGCCCGGCCCGGCGAGGCCTCGGCGCTGGCGTCGGCCGCCGACACCGCGGCCCTTGCGCGACGGGGTCACGCCGGCGCCACGCTGACGGTCGCGGCATGGAGTTCGTTCGCCGCCGGCGTGCTGGCACTGGCCGCGGTCGCGCTGCTGGTGCCGGCCTTTGTGCGGCTGGCGTTCCACTTCGGGCCGGCGGAGTACGCCGCGCTGACCCTGCTCGCGCTGGCCGGCGCCGTCGCCTGGTCGCCCGGCTCGACGCTGAAGGCGATCGCGATGGCGGTCGCCGGCCTGCTGCTCGGGCGCTGGCTGTCGCCCGGGCCGATGGAGGTCCCCGGCGGCGTCGGATCCGCGCCGGCCGGGTTCCTGGCGCTCGTCGTCGGCGTGTTCCTGCTCGGTGAGGCGGTGGCGGCGGCGCGATCGGCACCGGCGGCCGATGGTGCCTCGCCGGCCGACGGCGCCGCAGCCGGTGCCGGCGCTGCCGAGGGCGTCGATGCCGTGGCCGGCGCCGGGGCCGGTGCGACGCGCGCTGCGTCGACCGCCGGATCG
>CAZQPN010000325.1:0-4126 GCA_964595215.1 uncultured Rubrivivax sp.
GGCTGCTTCTTCGACCGCAACCCGGACGGCACGATCCACCAGAAGGCCTTCGCCGGCCAGACCTTCGACCGCACGGTGCACAAGGGCGACCTGACCGGCATCGAGATCATCAACCGGCTCGCGGAGCAGGTCTGGGCGCGCGGCATCCACCGCCTGGAGGAACACCGCGCGATCGAGTTGATCCGCACCCCCGACGGCAAGGCCGTGGCCGGTGTGCTGATGATCGACATGCGCAGCGGCGGCTTCGTCTTCGTGCAGGCCAAGGCGGTGTTGCTGGCCACCGGCGGCGGGCCGACGATGTACAAGTTCCACACCCCGAGCGGCGACAAGAGCTGCGACGGCCTGGCGATGGCGCTGCGCGCCGGGCTGCCGCTGCGCGACATGGAGATGGTGCAGTTCCACCCCACCGGCCTGCTCGCCGGCCCGGGCACGCGCATGACGGGCACCGTGCTCGAGGAAGGCCTTCGCGGCGCCGGCGGCCACCTGCTCAACGGTGCGCAGGAGCGCTTCATGGCGAAGTACGACGAGCGCGCCGAGCGCGCCACGCGCGACATCGTCTCGCGCGCCATCTACGCCGAGATGCGCGCCGGGCACACGACACCGAACGGCGGCGTCTACATCCGCATGTCGCACCTCGGCCCCGAGCAGGTGCGCCGGCAGTTCAAGGGCATGGTCGAGCGCTGCGCCGACTGCGGCTTCGACCTCGCCGGCGGCCTCGTCGAGGTGGTGCCGACGGCGCACTACATGATGGGTGGCGTCGTCTTCGACACCGACTGCCGCACGCCGCTGGCCGGGTTGTTCGCCGCCGGCGAGGACACCGGCGGCGTGCACGGCGCCAACCGCCTGGGCGGCAACGGGGTCGCCAACTCGACCGTGTTCGGCGGCATCGCCGGCGACGTCATGGCGGCCGCCGTGCAGGAGGGCCTGGCCTGGCGCGCGCCCGACGAGGCCGCCATCGCCCGCAGCATCGCCGCCCACGAGGCGCCCTTCCGGCTGCCGGCGGGCGACCTCGAGCCGATCCGGGAACGGCTCGCCGAGGCCATGTGGCAGGACGTCGGCATCCTGCGCGACGCCGACGGCCTGCGTCGTGCCCTGGGCACGCTGGACGACCTGCAGGCCGAGCTGCACCGCACCGGCGTGGCCGACGGCGATCGCGATTTCCACCTCGGCTGGCACGACTGGCTGAACCTCGACAGCCTGATCGCCGTCAGCCGCGTCATCGCGACCGCCGCGCTGGCGCGCGAAGACTCGCGCGGCGCGCACTTCCGCGAGGATTTCCCCGCCGTCGGCAGCCTGGCCGGCTCGACCTACACCGTCGCCGCGATGACGCCCGACGGTCTGGCGCTGCGGCACGAGCCGGTGCGCTTCACGCGCGTGCGGCCGTCCTGAGGACGGCGCGGCACCGGCCAATTCACGCAGACGACCCCATCCGCCATCCACCGAGACCTGCGAGCCCCGGACGCGGCCAAGGCCGCCGACCGGGGCCCGGGCCCCGAGGACCCATCCCCCCTCACCCCAAGGAGACAAGCCCGATGAAGACGACCGCAGCCGCCACCCTGGCGGCCACCGGACTGGCCCTGGCGACGGCGCTGCCGCTGCCCGCGGCCGCCCAGGCCTATCCCAGCCAGCCCGTCACGCTGGTGGCCCCCTTCGCCGCCGGCGGCGACGCCGACATCGCGGCGCGCAACCTGGCTGCCTTCGCCCAGCCGCTGCTGGGCCAGCCCATCGTCGTGGCCAACCGCGCCGGCGCCGGGGGCGCGGTCGGCACCCACGCGGTGGGCACCGCGGCGCCCGACGGCTACACGCTGCTGCTGGCACGCGTCGGCTCGAGCGCGGTGCTGCCGGCGCTCAAGCCGACGCTGAACTACAAGTGGAACGAGTTCACCTTCCTCGGCGTGACCGAGCTCAACCCCTTCGTCTGCGTCGTCAAGGGCGACAGCGCGTACAAGACGCTGGCCGACCTGCTGGCCGCGATCAAGGCCAACCCGGGCAAGCTGAACTACAGCACCTCGGGCCCGGGCACGATCCTGAACTTCGGCGCCCAGATGCTGCTCGACGCCGCCGGGCTGGGCAAGGACGCGGCCATGCAGATCCCGTACAAGGGCGGCGGCGAGGCGGCCACGGCGGTGCTGACCGGCGACGCGCAGTTCAGCTGCGGCAACCTGACCTCGCTGCTCGGCCAGATCCGCGGCGGTGCCCTGCGTGCGCTGCTGACCACCCACCCCGAGCGCCTGCGCGACCTGCCCGACGTCCCGACCGCGCGCGATCTCGGCTACCCGCAGCTGGAGGCCATCGTCGGCTGGAGCGCGCTGTTCGGCCCGCCCGGCCTGCCGCCGGCAGTGGTCCAGAAATGGACCGAACTGCTGAAGCGCGCCAGCACCGACGCGGGCTGGATCGCCGCCACCGAGAAGGCGGGCAGCACGCCCTACGTGCGCTCGCCGCAGGAGACCGAGGCCTTCGTGCGCCAGCAGGTCGAGGTCTACAGCCGGCTCGGCAAGCTGCTGGGCATCGAGCTGCAGTGAGCGCACACCGCTCCAGAGCGCTCGCAGCGGCGCGCGTCGCGCGCGCCGCTGCGCCTCTGAGCCGCGGCGCCGGCCGCACACGAACCGGCCGGCGCGCCCGCGTGGTGCGCGCCGGCCGGCCCTTCCCGCCGTTCCCGGAGACCTCTTCATGACCCCCACCCACCGCGGCGCCGACGCCCTCGTCGGCGCGCTCCAGGCCGCCGGCGTGACCCGTTTGTTCACGCTGTCGGGCAACCACATCATGCCGGTCTACGACGCTGTGTTCGGCACCGGCATCGAGCTGGTGCACACGCGGCACGAGGGCGCCGCGGTGCACATGGCCGACGCCTGGGCGCGGCTGACGGGCGAGGTCGGCATCGCGCTCGTGACCGGTGGGCCCGGGCATGCGAACGCGGTCTCGGCGCTGTACACGGCGCTGATGGCCGAGGCGCCGGTGGTGCTGCTGTCGGGCCACGCGCCCAACGGCCAGCTCGGCAAGGGTGCGTTCCAGGAGATGCGCCAGGCCGAGATGGCCGCACCGGTGGTCAAGGCCTCATGGACCTGCGCCGGTCCCGGCCACGTGGCGGCCGACCTGGCCAAGGCGGTCCGGCTGGCGCGCTCGGGCCGGCCGGGGCCGGTGCACCTCAGCCTGCCCAGCGACGCGCTGGAGAAGTCCGTCGCTGCCGAACCACCGCCGCACGCGGAGCAGTTCGCCACCCTGCCGGTCCCGCTGTCGGAGGCGGCGGCCGATGCCGCGCTGGCCTTCCTGGCCGGCGCCTCGCGGCCACTCGTGCTGGCCGGGCCGGCCAGCCTGACGCGCACCGGCCGCGCCGCGCTGGCGGCGCTGCAGGCGGCCAGTGGCGTGCCGGTGGTCGGCATGGAGAGCCCGCGCGGCATCGCCGACCCGGCGCTGGGCGCCTTCGCCCAGGTGCTGGCGCGCGCCGACGCCGTGCTGCTGCTGGGCAAGCGGGTGGACTTCACGCTCAAGTTCGGCCAGGCGCCGGGCATCGCAGCCGATGCGGCCTTCTGGCAGATCGACGCCGAGGCGGCCGAGGTCGAGCGCACGCGCGCGGCGGTCAACTCGCGCCTGAAGGGCCACGCGACGGCCGACAACGCGTCGGCGCTGGCGGCCCTCACGGCCGGCGCCCGGCGGGCCGGCGCGGGGGCCGCGCACGCCGACTGGCTGGCCGAGGTGACGCAGGCCGTGTCGTATCGACCGCCGGCCTGGCACGACGCCCGCTCGGCCGAACCCGGCCGCCTGCACCCGGTGCAGGCCTTGCGCCCGCTGCAGGCGCTGCTGGACAGCCATCCGGAAGCGGTCCTGGTCTGCGACGGCGGCGAGATCGGCCAGTGGGCACAGGCCTGCCTGAGCGCGCCGCGGCGCGTCATCAACGGCGTGGCCGGCTCGATCGGCGCCGGCCTGCCCTACGCGCTGGCCGCCCGCATGGCCGCGCCGCCCGAGGCACCGGTGCTCGCGGTGATGGGCGACGGCACGGTCGGCTTCCACATCGCAGAGTTCGACACCGCGGTGCGCTGCGGCACGCCCTTCGTCGTCGTCGTCGGCAACGACGCGCGCTGGAACGCCGAGTACCAGATCCAGCTGCGCGAGTACGGTGCCGCGCGCA
>CAZQPN010000326.1:0-4117 GCA_964595215.1 uncultured Rubrivivax sp.
GCCTGCGAGGCCGAGTTCGGCGGCGTCGACATCCTGGTCAACAACGCCGGCATCCAGCACGTGGCGGCCATCGAGGACTTCCCGGTCGACCGCTGGGACGCGGTCATCGCGATCAACCTGACGAGCGCCTTCCACACGATGCGCTGCACGCTGCCGGGCATGAAGGCGCGCGGCTGGGGCCGCATCCTGAACATCGCCTCGGCGCACGGCCTCGTCGCCTCGGTGCAGAAGTCGGCCTACGTCGCGGCCAAGCACGGCATCGTCGGCCTGACCAAGGTCGGCGCGCTGGAGACGGCGACCACCGGCGTCACCGTCAACGCCATCTGCCCGGGCTGGGTGCTGACGCCGCTGGTGCAGAAGCAGGTCGACGCGCGAGCCGAGAAGGACGGCTGCGACGAGGACGAAGCCAAGCGCCGTCTGCTCGGCGACAAGCAGCCGTCAATGCAGTTCGTCACGCCCGAGCAGCTGGGCGGGCTGGCGGTCTTCCTGTGCTCGCCGGCGGCCGACCAGGTGCGCGGCGTGGCCTGGAACATGGATGGCGGCTGGGTCGCGCAGTGAGGGTTGCGCCATGAAGGCGCGCGCAGGGGCGCAGGGGCGCTGGGCCGTGGCCTGCCCTTTCGTTGGCGCAGCGGCTTGCAAGCGACGCTTGCAACTCGACGCCGCGCGGCGCTGCGCCACCTGGCGTCGCCTGTCGACTCCTGGTGACGGCATCGCGGCCCAGGGCTACGCCGAGCGCGCCTGGGCCGAGAGCATCGCCGCCGGACAAGGCGACACGCCCTCCGTGCTCGCCGCCTGGCTGGGCAGCGACGGCCACTGCGCAAACCTGATGAACGCGTCACTGCGCGACGTCGCGTTGGCCTGCGTCAGCGCACCCGGCACCCGCTACACAACCTACTGGACGCTCAAGCCCGGCGCCTCGCGCTGACCGCCGGCGCGGAATGCCAGCGTGGTCAGCGGTCCTTGAACACGGGTGCGCGCTTGGCCTGGAAGGCCGCCACGCCCTCGGCGAAGTCGTGCGCGCGCCCAAGCTCGCGCTGGACCTCGACCTCGAGCGACAGCGCCTCGCCGAACTCCATCGCCATCGCGCCGTCGATCGCGCGCCGCGTCTCGACCAGCGCGCGCGAGGGCATCGTGGCCAAGCGCTCCGCCAGCGCCATTGCCTGCGGCATCAAATGGGCGTCGTCGACGCAGCGCCAGACGAGCCCGATGCGCTCGGCCTCCTCGGCCGGCAGCTTGTCGCCCGACATCGCCAGACCGATCGCGCGCGCGCGCCCGACCAGGCGCGGCAGCAGCCAGGTGCCTCCGCAGTCGGGCACCAGGCCGATCTTGGAGAAGGCCTGGATGAAGCTCGCGCCGCGCGCCGCCAGCACGAAGTCGCAGCAGAGCGCGAAGTTGGCGCCGGCGCCCGCGGCCACGCCGTTGACCGCCGCGATCACTGGCACGGGCATCGTGCGCACCCGGGTGGCCAGCGGCCGGTAGTGGCGCTCGAGCACGGCACCGACGTCCGGCGGGCCGTCGCCGATGGCAGCCATGCCACGGTCGTTGAGGTCCTGCCCCGCGCAGAAACCGCGCCCGGCGCCGGTGACGACCACCGCCCGGACCCGCGCGTCTTCGGCCGCCGCCTGCAGCGCCGGCAGCAGCAGTTCATGCATCTCGCCGGTGAAACTGTTCAGCGCCGCCGGCCGGTTCAGCGTGATCAGCCGCACGGCGCCGCGCGACTCGACGAGGACGGTGGGTTCGGACATGCGGGTTCCACGGTGACGGGTCGTTTCGATGCTATGCGATGGCGCCGGATGCGCCCATCGGGGGTGGCCCTGCACGCAGCGCGCCCGCGGCCACTGCCCGCAACGGGACGCATGGCGCGCCCCGGGCAGGGATTACAGTCGCCAAGTGCGATGGGCCTGCCGGCCACCGATGCAGGGCTCTTGCGGCCGGGCTGCCCACCCGTCGTCACCCGCGTGACCGCCGACATCGACCCGAGAGTCCCTCTGAACGCCGCTCCCGCGCCCAACCCGCCCCGCATCGAGACGCGTGGTGGCCTTGGCGCGGCCTGGGATCCGTGGTCGATCTGGTCACACGCCGCGCTCGACCTCGACGTCCGCGCCGCCGCGGCGGCAGGCGCCGACGCATTGGCGCGCCGCCAGCGAGATCGACTGACACGTCTGCTGTCGACCGCCGGCACGCACTCGGCGATCTACCGGCAGACACTCGTCGGGCGCGACCCGGCTCGCACCGAGCTGGCCGCGCTGCCGGTGGTGGACAAGACCCAGCTGATGAGCCGCTTCGACGGCTGGGTGACGGACCCGGCCCTGTCGCTGGCCGACCTGCGTCGCTTCCTGGCCGACCCGGCATTGATCGCCCAGCCCTACCTGGGACGCTACACCGTGTGGGAGAGCTCCGGCAGCAGCGGCGTGCCGGGCGTGTTCGTCCAGGACGACACGGCGATGACGGTCTACGATCTGCTCGAGGCGACTCGGCGCACACCGGCCGACCCGGTCGCGCGCTGGGTCGACCCGTGCTTCCTGACCGAACGCATCGCTTTCGTCGGCGCGCTCGGTGGCCACTTCGCCAGCCATGTGTCGGTCCAACGGCTGCGCCGCCTGACGCCGTGGCTGACGCGCGGCTGGCGCAGTTTCTCGATCCTCCAGCCGCTGCCGGATCTGTGTGTGGCGCTGGACGGCTTCGCGCCGACCATCCTGGCGAGCTACCCGACGGCCGCCACGCTGCTGGCGGCCGAGCGACGCGCAGGGCGGCTGCACATCGACCCGGCGGAGGTCTGGACCGGCGGCGAGACGCTCGGCCCGGCGGCGCGGCAGTCGATCGCCCGAGCCTTCGGGGCCACCGTGCGCAACAGCTACGGCGCGAGCGAGTTCCTGCCGATCGCGTGGGAGTGTGCGCACGGTGCACTGCACGTCAACGCCGACTGGGTCATCCTGGAGCCGGTCGATGCCCGGCACCGGCCGGTGCCGGCTGGCACGTGGTCGCACACGACCTTGATGACCAATCTGGCCAACCTCGTCCAGCCGCTGATCCGCTACGACCTCGGTGACCGCACCCGTTGGCGCGACGGCCCCTGCCGGTGCGGCAGTGCGCTGCCCGTGATCGAGGTGCAAGGGCGCTGCGACGACACGCTGACACTGCCCGGGCGCGACGGCCGGCCGGTGAGCCTGCTGCCGCTGGCGCTGAGCACGGTGCTCGAGGATGACGCCGGGGTGTTTGACTTCCTGCTCGAGCAATCCGGTCGTGCCACCCTGCGCCTGCGCCTGGCTGCCCGTCCCGCCGACGGCGCCGACATCGCCCGTCGCGCCGGGCAGGTGCTGCGCCAGTTCGCAGCCCAGCAGGGGGTCACCGGGCTGCGCCTGCGCGTCGAGACCTGCGACCACCTGCCCCACGGCCTGCGTGGTCGCAGCGGCAAGCTGCAGCGCATCGTGGCCCGCTGACAACCGTCGACAGCCCCCTGGCGGCCACGCCCGCGGGTGGCGTCAGGCGGCGCCGAAGCGCCGCCGCAGGTACGCCAGCAGCGTGCGCACGGTCTGCGCCTCGCCACCCACGGGTCGGCCCGGGCGGGCCTCGCTGTTCCAGGCGAACAAGTCCAGGTGCAGCCACTCGATGCCGGCCGGCACGAAGTCCTGCAGGAAGAGGGCCGCCGTCACTGCGCCGGCCATGCCACTCTTGCCGGTGTTGACGATGTCGCCGACCGTGCTCTCGATGTCGCCATGGTAGGGCGCCCACAGCGGCATGTGCCACATCGGGTCACCGGTCGTCAGGCCCAGGTCCACGAGCTCGCGTGCCAGCGGCGTGCTGCGCGCGAACAGCGCGGGCAACTGCGGCCCGAGCGCCGTGCGCGCCGCGCCGGTCAGGGTCGCCATGTCGATCAGCAGCGTCGGTCTGGACTCTGACGCATACGCCAGCACGTCTGAAAGGATGACACGCCCCTCGGCATCCGTGTTGCCGATCTCGACGTGCAGCCCGGCGCGGGTCGGGACCACGTCCCCGGGGCGATAGGCATTGCCGGCGATCGCGTTCTCGACCGCCGGGATCAGCAGTTGCAGTCGCACCGGCAGCCGCTCCGCCATCACGAGGCGTGCCAGACCGAGCGCGTTGGCCGCGCCGCCCA
>CAZQPN010000327.1:0-4114 GCA_964595215.1 uncultured Rubrivivax sp.
CGACTGTAGCGAGCCCCCAGTTCGGTGGTTCGTCGTGGAAAACCCGGTGCGCCGGACTCAACTCGATAAGTACATTAACTAATCGTTCGCGCCCGTCGGCTTTCCATGGCCTTCCATGGATTCGGGTCCGTTCACCGTTCGATCGATCGAGGAGACCCATCGCATGCCCACGCCACGCCTGCGCAACGCCCTGGCACTGACCTGCCTGCTGCTGCTCGCGACCGTCACGACGGTTGCCGTGGGCGGCCCCCGGTCGGCCGCCTTGCCCCAGCTGAGCCCGGCGCAGCCGGCGACCTTCGTCGGCGCCTGCGAGGACCTGCCGGCGCGGCTGGCCCTTCCCGACACCGTGATCACCGCGTCGACCACGGTGCCCGCCGGCACGCTGTCGGTGGCCGGCCAGCCGGTGGCGGCGCACTGCCGGGTGCTCGGCCGCGCCGCCGAGCACACGAGCCCGGTCGACGGCAAGACCTACGCCATCGGCTTCGAGATGCGGCTGCCGCTGGATTGGAACGGCCGCTTCTGGCACCAGGGCAACGGCGGCATCGACGGCAGCGTCGTCACCGCCACCGGCGCGCTTGGCGGCGGCCCGCTGACGAGTGCGCTGCTGCAGGGTTTTGCCGTGCTCAGCACCGACGCCGGCCACAGCAACGCGCAGGGCGGCCCGGCCTTCGGTTTCGACCCGCAGGCGCGGCTCGACTACGGCTACCAGGCGGTCGGCACGATGACGCCGATTGCCAAGGCGCTGATCGCCAGCGCCTACGGCAAGGGGCCGGATCGGTCCTACTTCGGCGGCTGCTCCAACGGGGGGCGCCATGCGCTGATCGCCGCGGCGCGCTACGCGGCCGACTACGACGGCATCGTCGCCGGCGCGCCCGGCTACAACCTGCCGCTGGCCGCACTCGCCAACATCTGGGGCGCACAGCGCTACGCCACCGTGGCGACGGCCGACCCGTCGACGCCGCCGGGGCTGCAGTCCGCATTCACCAACGACGAGCGGCGCACGGTGGCTGCGGCCGTGCTGGCGCGCTGCGACGCGCTCGACGGCGCGGTCGACGGCCTGGTGCAGGACACGCAGGCCTGCCAGGCGCGCTTCAACCTGAACCGCGACGTGCCGACCTGCGCCGGCGACCGCGACGGGACCTGCCTGACGCAGGCGCAGAAGCAGGTGATCAACGCGATCGCCAAGGGCGCCACGACGAGCGACGGCGAGCGCTTCTACGCCAGCTTCCCGTTCGACCCGGGCATCGGCGGCGGCGGCGTGCCGTTCTGGGAGTTCACCGCGCCGCTGTTCCTGGACTCGGGCGCGGTCGGCGTGATCTTCAAGGTGCCGCCCGAGCCGTCGGCGCTCACCAACGGCCCCGGCTTCGCGCTCGGCCTGGACATCGACCTCGCGCTGGCGGAGCTCTATGCCACCGACGCCACCTACACCGAGTCGGCGATGTCGTTCATGACGCCGCCGAACGTGCGCGACCTGTCGGCGCTGCGCGGGCGCGGCGCCAAGGTGATCGTCTACCACGGCATCAGCGATCCGATCTTCTCGGTCGAGGACAGCATCGCCTGGTACCGCGGCATCGACCGCCACAGCGGCGGCCGCGCGACCGAGTTCGCGCGCCTGTACCCGGTCCCGGGCATGAACCATTGCTCGGGCGGCCCGGCGACCGACCAGGCCGACTACATCACGCCGCTGGTGGCCTGGGTCGAGCAGGGTCAGGCGCCGCAGGCCATCGTCGCCAGCGCACGCGGCGCGGGCAACCCCGGCGGCCTCAATCCCGAGGTGCCGGCCAGCTGGGCGCCCGACCGCACGCGGCCGCTGTGCCCGTACCCGACGATCGCGCGCTACCAGGGCGGCGACGTCGATCGCGCGAGCAGCTTCGCCTGCGTCGGCCGCGGCAAGGGTCGACGCTAGGCGCGAGGCGTCGTCCACTGACCCGGCCGCAGACGCAGCCGGCCGCGGGGCAAGCCCGCTTCAGGTCAGCACCGACTGCTGCGCGATGCCGGCGTCGACCAGCACGTGCTGGCCCGTCATGCCGTCGCTGTCATCGGCGGCGAGGAACAACGTCGGCCTCGCCACGTGGCCGGGGTCGAGGCGGATCTTCAGGCACTGCGCATCGAGAAAGGCCTGGTCGGCCGCCGGGTCGCGGTGCAGCGTGGTCTGGCGCTCGGTGACGATGGCGCCCGGCACGACGGCATTGACGCGGATGTTCCGCGGGCCCAGCTCGCGCGCCAGCGTGCGCGTCAGCCCCAGGATGCCGGCCTTGGCGGTGGTGTAGCCGACCAGGTTGGGGCGCCCGCGCATCCAGCTGACCGAGCCCATGTTGACGACGCTGCCGCCGCCGGCGGCGGCCATGCCGGGCGCGACGGCCTGGATGGCGAAGAAGTAGTGCTTCAGGTTCAGCGCCAGGCGGTCGTCCCAGAACGCGGAGGTGACGTCCTCCATCGCGTGGCGGTCGTCGCGGCCGGCGTTGTTGACGAGCACGCGGACGGGGCCGAGCTCGGCCGCGGCGCGCGCAAGCAGGGCCTGGTAGGCGGCGACGTCGCGCACGTCGCAGGCGGCATACCACGGCCGCGGCTGCCCGGCGGCCGTGACTTCGGCGATCAGCGCGTCGCCGCCGCCGTCGCGCGTGCCGCAGAAGGCCACGTGCGCGCCCTGGGCGGCAAAGGCGCGCACCAGCTCGGCACCGATGCCGGAGCTGCCGCCGGAGACGAAGACGACGCGGCCCCGTAACGAGGGGTAGGTCGCGGTGGCACGGGTCGCGGTGCTCATCGCAAGACCTCCGGCAGCAGTTCGGCGAGATCGACCACGCGCCCCTCGTCGATGCTCTTGTGCGCCGCCAACCCGGTGGCGACACTGCGCAGGCCTTCCTCGAGACCGATTTCAGGCGGCGAGCCGGCGCGCAGTGCGGCGGCAAAGCGCTGGTGCTCGACATAGCTGGCACCGAAGTGCTGACCGAGGTAGCGGATGTTGGTGTCGCGCACCTGGCGCACGGCCACGCCGCGGCCGGTGCCCGAGGCCTCGCCCCAGGTCTTGCGCACGCCCCAGTCGGCGCGCCGGCCGTGGCGCAGCACGCCCGAGGGCAGCAGCGACTCCAGCTTGCCCTCGTCGCCGACGACCGTGATGTGCTCGTTGTCGACCGAGTTCTCGGCGAACATGCACAGGTCCAGGTGGGCGCGGGCGCCGCCGGCGTACTCGACGACCACGAAGGCGTTGTCCAGGAGGTCGGGTGTGCGGCCGCCGTAGGACTCGTCGAGGTGGTTGACGGCCTGGCCGCCGCTGGCGAACACGCGCCGCGGTCGATCGCGCAGGATCAGGTCCATCAGGTTGAAGTAGTGGCAGCACTTCTCGACCAAAGTGCCGCCGGTGTTGGCGCTGAAGCGGTTCCAGTCGCCGACCTTGGGATAGAAGGGCTCGCGGTGCTCGCGCACGGCGACCTGGTGGATGCGGCCCACCGCGCCGGCGTGCGCGAGCCGGATCATCTCGGCCACCGGCGGCATGTAGCGGTACTCCTGAGCCACCCAGGCCAGCGCGCGGCGGCCGCGGGCGCGCTCGAGCAGTTCGATGCCGTCGGCCATGCACGTGACGAGCGGCTTCTCGACCAAGATGTGCAGATCCGTGGCCAGCGCGTCGCGCATCATCTGCACGTGGGTGTGGTTGGGCGTGGCGATGGCGACCGCGTCGCACAGGCCGCTGGCCAGCAGCTCGCGGTGGTCGACGAACACCTGCGGCGCGAAGCGCGTCCGGTCGCAGATCGCCTGCGCGGCCTCGCGGCTCGGGCCATGGGGGTCGGCGATGGCGGTGACCTCACCCCCACCGAGTGCGGCGATGTTCTCGATGTGCTCGCGGCCCATGCTGCCGCAGCCGACGATGCCCCAGCGGATCGGGTTCATGGGTCTTTGCTCTCTGCCTTGTCCGTTGTCTACGAGGCGAATGGTCGAACGTCGAGGTTAGGCCCGATGCGACCCTGCACGACTGTCCGCTGTCTGCCGCCGACGGCGTTCGGCGGACTGGCGCGCCAAGGGCGCCGGGCACCCTCCCACTCCATGTCCCCCGCGCCGGGCCTTGCCCGCCGCTCCTCCTTTACTTCCGTGGGAGGGTGCCCGCCGCCCTTGGCCTGCA
>CAZQPN010000328.1:0-4113 GCA_964595215.1 uncultured Rubrivivax sp.
CGATGGCGTCGTCGGCCTCGATGCCGGGCACCATCAGCACCGGCCAGCCGAGCAGCCGGACGACCTCGTGGATGGGCTCGATCTGGCGCGCCAGGTCCTCGGGCATCGGGGCGCGCTGGGCCTTGTACTCGGCGTACCACTCGTCGCGGAAGGACGGCCCCTTGGCGTCGAAGACGCAGGCTGCGTGTGCCGCCGGGTGGCGCTGGCGCAGCCAGTTCATCATCGCGACGAAGCCGTGGATGGCGCCGGTCGGGAAGCCGTCGGGCGACCGCAGGTCGGGCATCGCGTGATAGGCACGGTACAGGTAGCTGGAGCCGTCGACCAGCAGCAAAAGGGGCGCGTCGGGCCGCGCGGCGGCGTCGGCAGGGCTTGGTGCGTCGCTCATGGCACGCATTGTCGCGCTCCCGCCAACGCGAGGGGGGCTGGTTCGGCGGGCCGGGGCCGGGCAGGGGCGCGTCGCTAGAATCGGGTGATGTTACGTCCGGCCGTCTTCACGCTGCTGGCCGCCGCGGCCATCGCCGCCGCGGCGCAGGCTCCCGAGCCCGACGTCAAGCGGCAGGTGATCGAGGACGACAACGTCCGCATCGAGGAGTTGCGTGTGCGCGGCCTGCCGCGCACGCTGGTCGTGCAGCCGAAGACCCCCGGCATGGCCGCGTACGAGATCCTGCCGCCCGACCCGGGATGTGACACGACGCCGGCGCGTCGGGGCGCCGGCCAGCGGGTCTGGCGCGTGCTGTCGTTCTGAAGGGGCCGCGATGGCGGTCTACACCGTGGTCACGGAAGACGAGGCGCGCGCGCTCGCGCGGCGCCTCGGCGCAGGAACACTGACCACGCTCGAAGGCATCCGTGCCGGCATCGAGAACACCAACTACTTCGTCGACACCGAGCACGGACGCTTCGTGCTGACGGTCTTCGAGCGCCTGCCGGCCGCACAGCTGCCGTTCTACCTGGGGCTGATGAAGCACCTGGCCGGCCACGGCATCCCGGTGCCCGATCCGCAGGCCGACGCCGCCGGCCACCTCTGGTTCGACCTCCAGGGCAAGCCGGCGTCGCTGCTGACGCGCCTGCCGGGCAGCCACCGACTGGCGCCGGACCTGCACCACGTCGAGCAGGTCGGCCAGATGCTGGCGCGCATGCACCTTGCGGCGGCCGACGCACCGCTGTCGCAGCCCAACCCGCGCGGCCTGGCCTGGTGGCAGGCGACGGTGCCCGAGGTGCTGCCCTTCCTGGACGCCGGGCGCGCGGCCCTGCTGTCGGGTGAACTGGCCTTCCAGCAGGCGGCCGCCGCCTCCCCGGACCACGCGGCGCTGCCGGCCGGCATCGTGCACGCCGACCTGTTCCGCGACAACGTCATGTTCGACGGCCTGCCCGGGCACGAGAAGCTCACCGGCCTGCTGGACTTCTTCTTCGCCGGCCACGACGCCTGGGCCTTCGACATCGCAGTGTGCCTGAACGACTGGTGCTGCGACCTCGACAGCGGCCGGCTCGACGAGGCGCGCGCCGACGCGCTGGTGACGGCCTACGCTACCGAACGTCCGCTGGCGGCCGCCGAGTGCCGGCTGATGCCCGCGCTGCTGCGCGCCGCGGCACTGCGCTTCTGGCTGTCGCGCCTGTGGGACCTGCACCTGCCGCGAGACGCCGCGCTGCTGACGGCGCACGACCCGTCGCACTTCGAGCGCGTGCTGCGCGAGCGCATCGCCAACCCGTGGCATCCGAGCCGCTGAAGACCCATGCCGCTGTCGCTCAAACCCGTCCCTGCCGCCCGTGGCGCCCTCTGGGTGCGCGACGCCTTCCGCTTGTTCGCGCGCCGGCCGCTCGGCTTCACGGGGCTGTTCCTGGTGTTCCTCTTCGCGGCGCTGGTCGTGATGTTCGTGCCGCTGCTCGGCGGCGTGCTGCAGATGGCGCTGCTGCCGCTGCTGTCGCTCGGCTTCATGGTCGCTTCGCGCTCGGCACTCGCTGGCGGGCCGGTGCAGCCCGGGCACTTCGTCGAGCCGCTGACCGGGGATGCCTCGCGGCGCCGCGCGCTGATCGTGCTGTGCGCGCTGTACGCTGCCGGCGCGATGCTCGTGCTGTGGCTGAGCAACTGGGTCGCGGACGGCAAGCTGCAGGAAAGCTACGCGCTGATCGGCTCGGGGGAGGCCACCGACGAGCAGGCCCAGGCCGTCTTTGCCGATCAGGGCGTGTTCCTGGGCATCGTCAGCTTCTTCCTCGGCGGCGCCGTACTGTCGATCCCGTTCTGGCACGCGCCGGCGCTGGTGCACTGGGGCGGGCAGGGCGCGGGGCAGGCGCTGTTCTCCAGCACGCTGGGCGTGTGGCGCGCCAAGGGCGCCTTCCTCGTCTACGCGCTGACCTGGATGGCCGTCATCTTCGGCTTCGGGCTGGGCACCGCGCTGCTGCTCGGCCTGATCGGCGCGGCGCCGCTGGCTGGCGTGCTGGCGATGCCGGCCGGTCTGGTGTTCTCGACCGTCTTCTACGTGTCCTTGCTGTTCACCTTCAGCGACACCTTCGGTGCCGGTGGCGAGGCCGGCATGGCCGAGTTGCCGGGCGATGGACCGTCATCGTCGCAGCCGCCCGACGCGCAAGCGCCCTCGTCGCTGCCCCCTCCCAGGGAGTGAAGCCATGACCGGACGCGCGCTGCGCCTGGTCGCCGTTCTGAGCGGGCTCGCCGTCCTGGGTGGCTGCGCCGTCGTCACGGTCGCCGGCGCTGCCGTGGGCGCGGCCATCTCGGTCACCGGCGCGGTCGTCTCCACCGGCGTCGAGGTCACCGGCAAGGTCGTCGGCAAGACCGTCGATGCCGTGGTCGACGAGGAGTGAGGACGGCGCGGCCGTCTCGGCCGGACGTCAGTCGATCGGTGTCAGCTTGGCGATGCCCAGCGCCAACCACTTCATCCCGTGGCGGCCGAAATTGACCTGCGCGCGCGCCTCGGCGCCGCTGCCCTCGAGCGTGATCACCACGCCTTCGCCGAACTTGTTGTGGAACACCGCCTGCCCGGTGCGCAGCCCGTGCTCGCTGCGCACCGTCGGCGCCGGCGCGGGCTCCATCCGGCCGGCGCCGACGATGCCCGCCAGCCCGCTGCCGCGCGCCCACGCCTGGTGGTAGGCCTCGGCGTAGCCTGAGCCGAAGGCCTGGCGCTTCGGCGTCAGCCACTTCAGCGCCCCCTCCGGCAGTTCGTCGAAGAACCGGCTCTTGACGTTGTAGCGCGTCTGCCCGTGCAGCAGCCGCGTCTGGCTGAAACTCAGGTACAGACGCTGGCGCGCGCGCGTGATCGCGACGTACATCAGCCGCCGCTCCTCCTCGACGCCGTCGGCGTCGGCGAGCGAGTTCTCGTGCGGGAACAGCCCCTCCTCGACACCGGTGATGAACACGGCGTCGAACTCCAGCCCCTTGGCCGCGTGCACCGTCATCAGCTGGATCGCGTCGGCGCCGGCCTGGGCCTGGTTGTCGCCGGCCTCCAGGCTGGCGTGAGTCAGGAAGGCCGCGAGCGGGCTCATGATCTCGCCGGTCTCGGCATCAGGCGCGGTCTGCGCCTGCTCGTCCACTGGCAGCGCCACCGCGTCCTTGCCGAAGCCTTCCTGGGTGACGAAGGCCTCGGCGGCGTTGACCAGTTCCTCCAGGTTCTCGATCCGGTCCTGGCCTTCCTTGTCGGTGCGGTAGAAGTCCACCAGTCCGCTGGCGGCCAGCGTGCGCAGGATGATCTCGCGCAGCGTCAGGCCCTGGGTCTCGGCGCGCAGGCGGTCGACCATGTCGATGAAACCCGTCAGCGCCGCGCCGCCGCGTCCGCCGATGGCGCCCACGCTCTGCGCCAGGCTGCGTCCGCTGGCGCGTGAGGCGTCCTGCAGCTGCTCGACGGTGCGCGCGCCGATGCCCCGGGTGGGGAAGTTGACGACGCGCAGGAAGCTGGTGTCGTCGTTCGGGTTCTCGATCAGCCGCAGGTAGGCCAGCGCGTGCTTGACCTCGGCGCGCTCGAAGAAGCGCAGGCCACCGTAGACGCGGTAGGGCATGCCGGCGTTGAAGAGGGCGCTCTCCAGCACCCGGCTCTGCGCATTGCTGCGGTAGAGCACCGCGATCTCCTGCAGCGCCAGCCCGGAGCGATGCAGCGTCTGCGCCTCCTC
>CAZQPN010000329.1:0-4112 GCA_964595215.1 uncultured Rubrivivax sp.
GCCGGCCACGCGGATCGAGATCCTGGTGCCGGACTTCCGCGGCCGGCTCGACCGGGCGCTCGACCTCCTGAAGGCGGCGCCGCCGGACGTGATGAACCACAACCTCGAGACCATCCCGCGCCTGTACAAGGAGGCGCGGCCGGGGTCGGACTACGCCTTCAGCCTCGGCCTGCTGCAGCGCTTCAAGGCCGCGGTGCCGGGCGTGCCGACGAAGAGCGGGCTGATGGTCGGTCTCGGCGAGGAGGACGACGAGATCCTGCAGGTCATGCGCGACCTGCGCGCGCACGGCGTGGACATGCTGACGATCGGACAGTACCTGGCGCCAAGCCAGCACCACCTGCCGGTCCGGCGTTACGTGCATCCGGACACCTTCCGCATGTTCGAACGCGAGGCCGCCACGATGGGTTTCACCCACGCCGCGGTCGGCGCCATGGTGCGCAGCAGCTACCACGCCGACGAGCAGGCCCACGCGGCCGGCGTGGCCGGCGCGGTCCAGGCGACCTGAGGCGCAGGCCATGCAGCGGCGTGAACTCATCCATCGGGCCGGCGCGGTCGCACTGGCCACGCTGGCCGGCCTGCCGGCGGGCACCGCCTGGGCCCTGGCGCTGACCGAGAGCGACGCCGCCCTCGGCGTGCGCGAGGCGCTGGCGCGCGGCACCGAATCGGCGATCGGCCTGCTCGGCCGCAAGGACGGCTTCCTCGGCAACCCGAAGGTGCGCATCCCGCTGCCGGGTTACCTCGACGACGCCGCCAAGCTGCTGCGCAGCTTCGGCCAGGGCCAGCGCGTGGACACGCTCGTCACCGCGATGAACCGCGCCGCCGAGTCGGCCGTGCCCGCGGGGCGCGACGTCTTGGTCGGCGCGGTGCGTGACATCACGGTCGAGGACGCGCTGAAGATCGTGCGCGGCGGCGACAACGCCGTCACCCGGTTCTTCGAGCGCAAGACGCGTGCGCCGCTGACCGGACGCTTCCTGCCGATCGTGACGCAGAGCACCGAGCGCGTGCAGCTGGCGCAGAAGTACAACGCGGTCGCCGGCAAGGCGCAGGGCCTCGGTCTGGTGAAGAAGGACGACGCGACGATCGAGGGCTACGTCACGCGCAAGTCGCTCGACGGCCTGTACTTCATGATCGGCGAGGAAGAGAAGAAGATCCGCGCCGACCCCATCGGCACCGGCAGCGCGATGCTGCGTCGCGTGTTCGGGATCTGAACCAACGGGGCTCGACGCAGCCCGCCCTTGGCGGCGCCCGGAAGAGCCGAAACTCAGAAACTCAGAAAAGTTGCCCGGCCAGGAACGCCAGGCTGCGGCCGTGCGCGAGCGCCGCGCTCGCCGGGTGGTAGCTGCCGCGCTCCCAGCAGTTGAAGCCGTGGTGGGCCTCGGCGTAGACGTGCAGCTCGGCCGGCGCGACGCCGTCGCGTGACGCGACCGCCGAGCGCACCCGCTCGACCGCCTCGGGCGCGATGTGCTCGTCGTGGCCGGCGTAGTGGAACTGCAGCGCGCCGCGCACCTCGGGCAGACGCTGGAGCTGGTCGTGGATGCCGCCGCCGTAGTAGGCCACCGAGGCATCGACGTCGGTCAAGGCCGCCGTCAGGTAGGCCAGCCGACCCCCCAGGCAATAGCCGATGCTGCCGGTGCGGCAACCGGCCGTGGTCGGCAGCGCACGCAGCGCACCGACGGCGGTCACGATGTCGCCCTGCAGCGTGTCGGCCTGCAGCGCGCCGGCGAAGGCCCGACCCTGCGTGAAGGCGTCGCCGGCGTAGCCCAGCGACACGCGCCGCTGCTGGCGCCAGAAGACGTCGGGCGCCAGCACGACGAACCCGGCCAGCGCGTACTGGCGCGCCACCGCCTGGATGTGCGGATTGACGCCGAAGATCTCCTGCCACAGCAGCAGCCCGGGCCCGGCGCCGGCAGGGGGCAGTGCCAGGTAACCCTCGAAGCCTTCGTGGCCCAGCGGCACCCAGGCGGTGTGGACGGGATCGTGCATGGCTGCATGGTAGCCCCGCCGCGTGCGGTCGCAAGCCCGACGCGTCCGCCGCGACGGCCGCCCCGTCCGGCTCAGTAGGCCCGCCCCTTCCGGTACTGGGCGTGGGCGCGGCGCAGCAGCGGGCTCGCGCCGGCCAGCGCCGCCAGCGTGGTGCCGGCATGCGCATGTGCGATCGCGATGCCCAGGGCATCGGCCGCGTCCTTGCCCGGCAGCCCCGGCAGGGCCAGCAGGCGGCGCACCATCTCCTGCACCTGGTCCTTTCTGGCCAGGCCATGGCCGACGACCGACTTCTTCATCTGCAGCGCCGTGTACTCGGCCACCGGCAGGCCGCCGGCGACCAGCGCGGCCAGCGCCGCGCCACGCGCCTGGCCCAGCAGCAGCGTGCTCTGCGGGTTGACGTTGACGAACACGATCTCGGCCGCAGCGCAGTGCGGCGTGTAGGTGCGCACCACCTCCTGCACGCCCTCGAAGATCAGCTTCAGCCGCCCCGGCAGGTCGCCCCGCGGCGCCTCCAGCGTGCTGACGGTGCCGCTGGCGACGTAGTGCAGCCGCGCCCCCTCGACATCGACGACGCCAAAGCCCGTTCGCTGGAGGCCGGGATCGATGCCGAGGATGCGCATGGTCGGACGGTGCGGAGCTCAGGCGATGCGGAAGTACCAGCGCACCGAGTGGAAGAACACCGGCGCGGCGAAGCACAGCGGCGCCAGCCGGTCGAGCAGTCCGACGGCGCCGGTGAGCGCCGGCTGGTTGCCCCAGTGGCGCACGCCGGCGTCGCGCTTGATGGCCTGCATGACGAGTGCGCCGAGCGTGCCGGCGCCGCCGGTCAGCGCGCCGAGCGCAAAGGCCTGGCCGGGCGCGAAGGGCGTGCTCCAGGTCAGCGCGAGCCCGGCCAGGGCGGCCGCACCGACACCCATGGCCCAGCCGCGCCAGGAGAACAGGCGGTCGATGCGGCGCGCCACCGGCCGCCGGCGCAGCCAGTGGCTGGCGTTCTCCTGCACCAGCTGCGCCGCCGCCGTGACGACGACGAGGAAGAAGACGAGGAAGGCGCCACGGCCTTCGTGGCGCGGGAAGGACAGCAGCAGCAGCGCCGGCGCGTGGCTCAGGCCATAGACGCAGACCATCAGCCCCCACTGGATCTTGGCGTTGCGCTCGAGGAAGCGCGCCGGGTCGCCGGCCAGCGCCGCCGCCACCGGGATCGCGAGGAAGGCGTAGACGGGGACGAAGACGGTGAAGAGGTCGAAGCGCCGCAGGCCGACGATCACGAACTGCAGCGGCAGCACGGCGAAAAAGGCCAGGATCAGCCCGCGATGGTCGCCGCGCCGGGTGTGCACCAGCGTGATGAACTCGCGCAGCGCGAGGAAGGCGAGGATGCCGAACAGCAGGGTCGCGCCCAGCGGCCCCGACACCCAGGCGAGCCAGAACAGCGTCGTGCCGGTCCACAGTGCGCCGATGTCGCGCCGCAGGCGGGCGCCGCGTGGATCGCCGTCGTGCCGGACCGACCACAGCACGGCGGCGGCGGTGGCCAGCAGCAGCAGGCCGAACAGGACGACGAAGAGCAGCGCGACCTGGTCGTCGACGGAGAGTGCACGCAGGCGGTTCATCGGCGCGCCCCGTCAGCCGGCTCGCGGTCGCAGCTTGACCACGGCGTCGCGGGCGCGCTGCAGGAAGGCCTTCTTGTCCTCGCCGCCGGCCAGGTGCAGCGGCGCGCCGAAGGTCGCCGTGCACAGGATGGGCACCGGCACGACCTCGCCCTTGGGCATCACGCGCTGCACGTTGTCGATCCACACCGGCACCAGCGGCACGGCCGGGAAACGCTCGGCGAGGTGGTACAGGCCGCTCTTGAACGGCTGCGGGTCGACCTTCGCGCTGCGCGTGCCCTCGGGGAAGATCACCAGCGAGTCGCCGGCAGCCAGCGCGTCGATCAGCGGCTCCAGCGGATCCTGGTCATCGGTGCGCTGTCGGTTGACGTAGACCGCGTTGAACACCTCGCTCGTCAACCAGTGCTTGAAGCGGCTGCCGGTCCAGTAGTCGCGCGCGGCGATCGGTCGCGTCGTGGCTCGCAACTCGTGCGGCAGCGCGGCCCAGATCAGCACCCAGTCGAGGTGGCTCTGGTGGTTGGCGAAGTAGAT
>CAZQPN010000330.1:0-4087 GCA_964595215.1 uncultured Rubrivivax sp.
GCCGCCGCGGCCGGGCCTGTCGGCGCCCGACGTGCCGGGCGCCGCGGCACCCGCCTCGCCGACGGCGCCCGCGCCCCTGTCCGCAGGCGGCGTGCCTTCGGCGTCACGAGACATCCGGCGCCCGGCCGCCGCAGCGCCTGCGCCTGCGGGCGGCCGCGAGGACCGCAAGGCCTCGAAGCAGGCGCGCGCGCGTCAGGCCGAGCAGACGCGGCCGCTGCGCGTCGAACTGCAGCGCGTCGACGCGCGGCTGGCAGCGCTGGCGGCGGAGAAGGCCGAGGTCGAGCGCCTGCTCGCCGCCGCCGACACGCCGCCCGGCGACTACGCCGAGCTCGGCCGGCGGCTGGCGCACATCGGCGCCGAGACGGCGACGCTCGAGGAGCGCTGGCTCGAACTGCAGACCGAGCTAGAAACGCTCGCGGGCTGACGCGGCGGGCGCGGTCCGGCGTGGTCGCATTCGGCCGTCGCCTGCCGACAGCCGGTGCCTTCAGCCAGCGCCCATCAATTCAAGGATCAGGTCGACGCGCGCCTGCCACGGCGAGCGCTCGCCGGCGGCCGGCAGGGCGTCGCCGGGGGCGCCCTGTACCGGCCCGAAGGCACAACGCGACGCGCGCCGCACGCGCACGCCAGCGGCCTGCGCATCCATCAGCGCCGCCGCCAGCGGCTCGGCCAGCGTGCCGTGCCCGGTGCCGGCCACCACCAGCCCCTCCACGCCCGCCGCGACCAGCGCGCGCACCTCGCGCCCGTCGGCGCCCGCGTGGTTGGCCAGGACGGCCACCCAGGGCCAGCGGGCGGCGTCGGCGGCGATCGCCGCCAGGCCGACCGGCACGGCCGGCGACTGCGCCGGCGCCGCACCGATCGGCGGCAGACTCGCCTGCGCGCCAGGCCAATCCCGGAACACCCGCAGCACGCCGGCGTCGATGCGCGCGATCGGCCCGGCGTCGCCGCTGGAGAAGGCCTCCAGCCGCAGCGAGTGCACCTTGCGCAGATCGCCCGCCGCATGCACCGCGCCGCCGAAGGCGACGACGACGCCGCGCGGGCCGGGCGTGGCCGCCACCGTCACCGCATCGAGCAGGTTCTGCGGCCCATCGGCCTGCAGCGAGCTCGCTGGCCGCATCGCCGCGGCCAGCACCAGCGGCTTGGACGGCGCCAGCACGCGGTGCAGGAACCAGGCCGTCTCCTCCAGCGTGTCGGTGCCGTGGGTGACCACCACCCCTGCCACGTCGTCGCGCGCCAGGTGGTGCGCAGCGCGCCGCGCCAGCTGTTGCCACAGCGCGAAACTCATGTCCTTGCTGTCGATCTGCGCCACCTGCTCGCCATCCACCGGCCAGCCGGCCAGCGCCGGCACGGCGTCGACCAGCGCCTGCACGCCAATGGCGCCGGCCCGGTAGCCGAGCGCGTCGTCGGCGCGTGGCGCCTGGCCGGCCATGGTGCCGCCGGTGGCCAGGATCACGACCCGCCGCGATGGCTGGGAAACGGTGCTTTGCATTCTTCGCCACTCTGGATGAAAATACAGCCACTGTGTAAACCGACAGGTGTGTCTGACCACACCGGGAGCGCCATGGACGACAGCCCCAAGCTCACCGCCCGCCAGCAGCAGGTGCTCGACCTGGTGACCAGCGCCATCGAGCGCACCGGCGCGCCGCCCACGCGCGCAGAGATCGCCGCCGAGCTCGGTTTCCGCTCGGCCAATGCGGCCGAGGAGCATCTGCAGGCGCTGGCGCGCAAGGGCGTGATCGAGCTCGTCGGCGGCACCTCGCGCGGCATCCGGCTGCAGGCCGACACGCTGCGCGCGCTCAACGCCGCCCGCGCCGCAGGATACGGCAAGCAGTACAGCCTGCCACTGCCCAGCCTGGCGCAGCTGACGCTGCCGCTGGTCGGCCGGGTGGCCGCCGGCAGTCCGATCCTGGCGCAGGAGCATGTCGACCAGACCTACGTCGTCGAGTCCTCGCTGTTCCAGCGCCGGCCCGACTTCCTGCTGCGCGTGCGCGGCATGAGCATGCGCGACGCCGGCATCCTCGACGGCGACCTGCTGGCCGTGCAGAAGACGGCCGAGGCCAAGAGCGGGCAGATCGTCGTCGCGCGGCTGGGCGACGACGTCACCGTCAAGCGCCTGAAGCGCGGCCGCCACGGCATCGAGCTGCTGCCCGAGAACCCCGACTTCGAACCCATCGTCGTGCCACCGGACGACGAAAGCTTCGCGCTCGAGGGCATCGCCGTCGGGCTGATCCGCAACCACATGCTGGTGTGAGATGGGCAACGCCACCCTGCGCGGCCGGCCCGGCAAGGCGCTGCATGCGCACGACTGCGAGCGGCTGGAGCAACTGCCCAACGTCGGGCCCGCGATCGCCGGCGACCTGCGCCGCATCGGCGTGCGCCACCCGCGCGAGCTGATCGCGCGCGACGCCTTCGAGCTCTACCGCAGCCTGGAGTGCGCGTCGGGCCGACGCCAGGACCCCTGCGTGCTCGACACCTTCCTGGCGGCGACCGACTTCATGCGCGGTGCCCCGGCGCGGCCCTGGTGGTCGTACACGGCGGAACGCAAGCGGCGCTACGGCAGCGTCTGATCGCACGCCGCGCCGCGGCCTGGCTCAAAGGTCGACCACGAGCACACCGCCCTCGTCCCGCGCACGCGAGCAGCACAGGATGACGCTGCGTTCACGCTCGCGGCGCGACAGCACGACGTCGCGGTGTTCGACCGGGTCCGACGACAGCGCGTCGTAGCCGGTGGCGCAGACGCCGCACAGGCCGTCGCTGCACTTGACGTCGACGCGCACGCCGGCCTCGGCCAGCACGTCGGTGGCGCTGCGGTCGGCCGGCACCGCCAGCGTGCGCCCGCTGCGCGCCAGCTTCAGCACGAAGGGCCGGTTCACCCGGCCGGCGGCCTCGGGCACGCTGAAGACCTCGCGGTGCAGCGCGTCCTCCGGCCAACCGTGCACCTGGGCCGCGGCGAAGACGCCGTCCATGTAGCGCGGCGCGCCGCAGGTGTACAGGTGCATGCCGTCCTCGTACGCGGGGACCAGCGCGGGCAGGTCGGCGCGCCGGCTCTCGTCCTTCATGTGCAGTTGCACGCGGTCGGCCCAGGGCGCGCGCGCGAGGTCGTCTACGAAGCCGGCCGTGCGCCGGCTCGCGGCGCTGTAGTGCAGTTCGAACGGCCGGCCGAGCGCGTGCAGCCGGTGCGCCATCGCGATCAGCGGCGTCACGCCGATGCCGCCCGCGAACAGCAGCGTGCGTGTCGCGTCCTCGCGCAGCGGGAAGTGGTTGCGCGGCCGGCTGACGAACACGCGCCGCCCCTCGCGGAAGGCCCGGTGCATCAGCGCCGAGCCTCCGCGCCCGGTGCCGCCCTCGCTGGCCGGCGGCTCGCGCAGCACACCCAGCACGTAGCGCGCGCGGTCGGCCGGATCGCCGGCCAGGCTGTAGGGCCGCAGGTATTCGGGAGCGATCACGACGTCGATGTGGGCGCCGGCGTCGAAGGGCGGCAGTTCGCGGCCATCCGGCGCCGCGAACTCGACCATCGCGAGCCCCTCGGCCATCTCCTCGCGCCGCGCCAGCACGACCGGGAACACCGGCGGCTCGCCGGCCGGCATCTCGAAGCGCGGCACCAGGCCCTCGGTCCGGCCGGCCGCCAGCCGCGCCTGGTACTGCGCCGGCGTCAGCAGCGCGCGGTAGCGTTCGATGCCCTCGTCGCGGTTCACCGGGAAGGCCACCGGCCAGGGCGGGGGCATGCGGTCCGCCGGGTAGACGGCCAGGGTCTGGTCCTCGTAGGCGAGCACGAGGTCCTTCTGCAGCCCGCGCCGGTTCGTCTGCGCGGCGCGCACGTAGCGACCGCTGGCGCGGTCGAGTTCGATGTCCCACCACCAGGTCTTGACCGGGTTGATGCTGCCGCGGTCCAGTCGGTCATCGAGCGCCGCCAGCGCCGGCGCGGCGGCCGGGACGGTCATCGCCACCTGTCGCCACAGGCTGTCGGCCAGCAGCCCTTCCAGGTTCCAGGGGCAGGTCTTCATGCAGCGCCCGCACATGCCGCCGGCGGCGTTCGTGATGCGGTAGCGCGCGCACTTCTCGGCGTCGCTCTTCCAGATCTCGTAGCCGT
>CAZQPN010000331.1:0-4087 GCA_964595215.1 uncultured Rubrivivax sp.
GCCATCAGCACGATCATCGTTTCGCCGACGGCACGGCCCAGACCGATCATGACGGCGGAGAAGATGCCCGGGCTGGCGGTCAGCAGCACGACACCCATCAGCGTCTGCCAGGGGGTCGCGCCCAGCGCCAGCGAGCCCGAGGTGAGCGACTTCGGCACCGAGAAGATCGCGTCCTCGGCGATCGAGAAGATCGTCGGCGTCACCGCAAAACCCATCGCGATGCCGACGACCAGCGAGTTCCGCTGCTCGTACTTGATGCCGAGCTCGTTGCTTAGCCAGTTCGGCATGTCGCCGCCGAAGAAAGCGGCCTCGATCGGGTGGCCGATCTGGAAGATCAGCCAGACGACGGCGACCAGCACCGGCATCAGCATCGCCGCCTCCCAGCCGGGCGCGACGCGGTCCTTGATCGCGCCGGGCATCAGGTGCCAGAGGTAGGCCGCCAGGATCATCGACGCCGGCAGCAGCACGATCGCCAGCAGCACGCCGGCGAGGTTGTTTTCCACCAGCGGCGCCAGCCACAGGCCGGCCAGGAAGCCCAGCACCACGGTGGGCAGGGCCTCCATCACCTCGATCGTCGGCTTGACGATGGTGCGCATGCGCGGCGACATGAAATAGGCGGTGAAGATCGCGCCCAGGATCGCCAGCGGCACCGAGATCATCATCGCGTAGGTGGCGGCCTTCAGTGTGCCGTAGGTCAGCGGCGCGAGGCTGAACTTGGGTTCGAAGTCGGCGTTCGCCGCCGACGACTGCCAGACATAGTCGGGCTCCTCGTAGCTCTCGTACCAGACCTTTTGCCAGATCGCGGAGAACGACACCTCGGGGTAGTGGTTCTCCACCGCCGCCACGTGCACCCGGCCGGCCGCGTCCTGGGCGATGTAGCCGTTACCACGCGGCGGCACGCCCAGCGCCACCAGCGGCTGCTCGGACAGCTTGTCGCGGAACAGCAGGCGCTGCGAGGTGGCGAAGTAGCTGCCCAGGTGGCCCTGCGCGTCGCCGGCGATGAAACCCTTGCGGAAGAACTCCGGCGCCAGCGCGGTCACCGCGGCAGGCATCGGCTCGAAGCCGCGGATGCGCTGCAGAGCGAAATTCGTGCCCTCGGTGCGGACCGGGAACCACTGCGCCAGCCCGCCGCGGTCGGTGCCGACGATGAGCGAGAAGCCTCCGCTGAGCATGGCCAGCGCGGTGACGCGCTGGCCCTCTGGCGCGATGTCCAGCGTCTCGATCAGGCGCGGCGCGGACTTGTCGGCGATGTTGTAGCGCGCCAGGCTGCGATCGCCGTGCAGCACGAACAGTTCGCGCTGCTTCGACTCGATCAGCAGCTCGCGGATGCCGGTCGGCACCGTCGCGATCTCCGAGCCCTGGACCTCGCTCGTCTGCGCGCCGGTGATCGGGTTGGTCGTCACGTTGACGGCCGACACCAGCAGCCGGCCGTCGTCCGTCAGCGCCACCAGGGTCGACCCGTCCTCGGAGCTCTGGACCCCCAGCAGCCGGATCGGCTGCCCGCGCGGGTCGAGCGCGATCGGCTGCTCGCCCAGCGGATAGCTCAGCTCGGGCGTGATCAGGCGCTTGTCGTCGGGGTAGGTGACGTTGAAGCCCTGCCGGACCAGCATGACGCGGCCGTCCGACAGCCCGAAGCCCTGGCTGTAGCTGCGCCGCTCGCCGATCGCCGCCGCCGTCACCTCGACGCCGGGCGGCAGCGGCAGCAGCGTTTCCGACAGCACCGCGCCGGTGTCGTAGTCGAAGAAGGTGACCGCGCCCTGGGCGCCGATGCGAGAGCCGATCTCGCGCTGCTCCTCGCCGGTGTAGGCGAGCGTCGGCTGCGCCGAACCGGGCACCGCATACGGCGCCCGCGGCTCGACCTCGGGCGCCACGAACAGCGGCACGACGACGCTGGCGAGGTAGAAGAAGATCGCCGACACCGCGACGATGACGCTGATGCCGCCCACCGTCATGGTGTGCTTGAACAGCGAGTCGCTGAGCAGGCGGCGGCCCATCGCCGCGTTGACGCTCAGGGCGGTGGAGCTCGTGTTGGCGGTGTTCATCGGCGGGACCCGATCTGACGTGAAAAGAGGGTGACGACCTCGTCGCCACCCTCGGGTGCGCGCTGCGGGGGAAGGCCTACTTCTGAGCCACGCGCAGGGTCTCGAAGCGCTGCTTGCGCTCCATCGGCTTGCCCTTGCTGTAGCTGTCCTTGTTCATCACGAACACGAGCGTCTCGCCCTTGGGGCCGGCGCCGATCTCGGTGTAGCTGTAGGGCACCTCGCCGAAGGCGGTGAACGCCTTCATGTCCTTCAGGTCGCCGAACAGGTAGAAGCGCCCGCTCTTGAACACCTCGCCGTAGAACGGCGTGCCGGCCGGCAGGTCGCCCCCCATCAGCTCTTCGCCGCGGCTGGGCTTGTTGGCCTTCACGTCGTCGTTGGTGATGCCGTAGACGAGGGTCTTGCCACCGGGGCCGGCGCCGATCTGCGTGCGGGTCAGCTGCACCTCGCCGTGGGCCAGGTAGTCGAAGTAGTTCTTGGTGTCGCCGAACGCGTGCACGCGCCCGGTGTCGGGCAGCACCACGAACAGCTCGGCGGGCGCAGCCGCCGGGGCGGGCGCAGCTGCCGGGGCAGCCGCCACGGGCGTCGCAGCGGCCGGCTTGGGCGCCGGAGCCGCGGCCTGCTGCGTGGTGCCGCAACCGGCGAGCAGCGCGACGCCCAGCAGCGCGGCGGGAACGAGGATGGCTTTCATGGTCGCGTCTCCTTGCGCCGGCCGCTCAGTTCAGCTGGGCCAGGAACCGCTGTGCCAGGGCGTTGGGCACCGGCACGAAGCCGTCCTTGATCGTCACTTCCTGGCCCTGCTTGGACAGCACCATCTTGAAGAACTCGCGCTCCAGCGGGGCCAGCGGCTGGTTCGGCTTCTTGTTGACGTAGACGTAGAGCACGCGCGCCAGCGGGTAGGTGCCGTCGATGGCGTGGGTCGCATCCGGCTCGACGAAGGGCTCACCCTTCTTCTTGGACAGCGGCAGCGCGCGCACGCCTGAGGTCTTGTAGCCGATGCCCGAGTAGCCGAGCGCGTTGAGCTGCGTGGCCACGCTCTGCACCACCGAGGCCGAACCCGGCTGCTCGGCGACGTTGCGCTTGAAGTCGCCCTTGCACAGCGCGACATCCTTGTAGAAGCCGTAGGTGCCCGACACCGAGTTGCGGCCGTACATCGCGATGTCGCGGTTCGCCCACTCTCCGGTCAGGCCGAGCTGACCCCACTTGGTGATGTCGGCGGCGGCGCCGCACTTGCGACCGACCGACATCGCGGCGTCGATCTCTTCCAGGCTCAGGCCCTTGATCGGGTTGTCCTTGTTGACGTAGACGGCCAGCGCGTCGATCGCGACGCCGACGGCCGTCGGCTTGTAGCCGTGCTTCTTCTCGAAGGCCTCGACCTCGCGCGCCGTCATCATGCGGCTCATCGGGCCGAAGTTCGACGCGCCCTCGATCAGGGCCGGCGGCGCGGTCGACGAGCCGGCGCCCTGGATCTGGATGTTGACGTTCGGGTACAGGCGCTTGAACTCCTCGGCCCACAGCGTCATCAGGTTGTTCAGCGTGTCGGAACCGACGCTGGTGAAGTTGCCGGACACGCCGGAGGCGGTCTGGTAGGTCGGCAGCGCCGGGTCGACCTGCACGGCCTGAGCATGGGCGCTCTGAGAGGCAAAGGCCATGCCGGCCAGGCCGAGGGCGGAAACGAGTTTCTTGACGATCATGTTCGACAGCTCCTGTGGGGCGGGGTCACCCGATGGCGGGATGCTGGGAATGCTATGGAGCGTCGATGACAGTGCTGTGACACAAGTGGCGGCTGCGGTGGGCATGTGGCCCGGCCGCCCGACACAGAGGCGATGGTTCACCGTGCCCCCGTTCTATTTATGACATTTTCGTGACGATTTCAGGGCGGCAGACTTGTTCGAACGGTTGCGCCGCGCGACTCAGGCCTGCGCCGCCATGGCGAGCGTCTACGCCATCAACCGCCAACGACACCCACGGCGGAATCCGGCGGAGCGGCTGATCAAGCCGCCGCGAGCGACGCCGGCCCGGAGACCTGGGCCGCCCGGGCCAGCCGT
>CAZQPN010000332.1:0-4081 GCA_964595215.1 uncultured Rubrivivax sp.
GGCCGCCTGCGGGTCGCCGGCCGCCGCCAGCGCCGCCTGCGCGATCCACAGCCAGTGGCACGGCAGCAGCCAGGAAGGCGCCAGCGGCTGCGCCAGCAATGCGCGCGCGCGCGCTGCGGCAGCGGCGGCATCGCCGCCACGCCGCAGCGCGTCGACCTGCCACCACGCGAGCCGCACGGCCAGCGCGCCCTGCTCGACGGCGGCTGCCGCCTGCTCCAGCGCCAGCAGCCGTGCCGGGTCGTCGCGGCCGGGGCCCAGCCAGGCGGCATCGGCCTCGACCACCAGTTGGGCGGCGGCGTCGTTGGCGTCGGCCAGGACCTGACGGGCGCGCTGCAGCTCGGGCGCCGGGTCGCCGCCCATCGCAGCCGCCACCGCCGCCAGCAGCAGGTGGCGCCGCGCCTGCGTGAAGCCGGGCTGCGCCACCGTGATCGGCTCCAGCGCGCTCGCCGCCGCGGCGGCGTCGCCGCGCAGCAGGTGGCAGGTCGCCAGCGCGTGGTCGGCCGCGACGACCCAGGTGCCGGAGTCCGAACTGGCCTCGAACTGCGCGCGGGCGCTCCGGTAGGCGTCGATCGCGCTGCCGACCCGACCCAGCCCCAGGTGCGCATGGCCGAGCTTGAGTTCCAGTCCGGCGACCAGCGTCCCCGCCACCGGGCCGCATCGCGCGCGCCAGGCCCGCGCCTGCATCAGCGCCGCCCAGGCCTCGTCGTAGCGACCCATGTTGGTGAGCAGCAGCCCGAGGTTGCCGCCGACGGTGGTCGCCTCTCGCCAGTTCTCGTCGCACTGCAGCAGCGCCAGGCTCTCGCGCAGCGTGAGCGCGCATTCGGCGAGCCGGCTGCCACGGTGCAGCGCCTGCGTCAGCCCGGCCAGGTAGAGCTGGCGCGACTCGCGTGGTGCGGCGTCGGCCATTGGTCGCAGCCGCTCGAGCAGCGCCACCGCCTCGGCCGACTGGCCGGTATAGGCCATTGCATTGGCCAGCGTCCCGGCCACGCGCAGGATCTGGACCGGGTCGCCGAGCGACTCGGCCATCGACAGGCTCTCGCGCGCCAGCGGCTCGGCCTCGGTGTAGCGACCGTCGTGCACCAGCTGGTGTGCGAGCTCGCCGCGCGCGGCCATGCGCTCGAACGGCGAGCGCGCGATCGCCATCAGGCGCCGTGCCAGCGGCAGCGCCGCCGCCGTGCCGCTGGCAAAGATGCGCGGCGCCAGGCTGTCTCGCAGCGCGAGGAAGGCGCGGTCGCCACGACCTGCGCGTTCCCACGCCGCGGCGGCGCGCTCCAGCAGTGCAGCGTCCTCGGCCGGCCGCGCCGCACGGCGCGCCGCCATCGCCGCCGCCTCGAACAATGGAGCCGCCTCGGCATCGTGGCCGGCGGCCTCGAAGTGCCGCGCCGGCTCCAGGGGCGGCGCACCCCGTTGCCGCAGCCAGCGCGCGATGCGGCCGTGCAGCCAGCGCCGCTCGGCGGCCGGCATGGCATCGCGCAACGCAGCGCTGACCAGATCGTGCATGCGGCCCTCGGCATCGAGCCACTGCGAGCCCTCGAGGACCGCGAAGGCCTCGGCCCAGTCGGCCGGGCGACCGTCGAGCAGCGCCGCGCCTTCGTCCAGCGCGAGCGGCGCGCCCACCACCGCCGCCGCGTGCGCGAGCTGGCGCGCCAGATCCGGCAGCCGCGCCGCACGCGCGCGCACCGCCTGCGCTGCCCCGTCAGGCAGCGGCAGCGTGGACAGGCTGGCCTCCGGCCGCTCGTGCAGCGCGCGCAGGGTCTCCAGCACGAACAGCGGCAGGCCCCCGGTGTGGCGCGCCAGGCGTGCTGCCCAGTCTGCGCCCTGGACCCCTGGCAGCGCCAGGTCCACCAGCAGCTCGGCGACCTCGCCGGCGCCGAACGGGGCCAGCTCGAGCCAGCGCGGCGGCTCCGAGGCCTGCAGCCAGCTGCGCACCACGGGCGGCAGTTCGCCGCTGCGCCCGGCCAGCCACCAGCGCGGCAGGCCCGGGCCGACGAGTGACGGCAGCAGGTCCAGCGTCGCTGCATCGGCCTGCTGGACATCGTCGATCGCGACCAGCTCGAGGGTTGCGCGGCGCAGCGCGGTCGCCACCGCACGCTGCAGTCGCAGCGGCTCGGCGCGCACTGGCGGGTCGCCGAGTTCGGGCAGCAGCGCCGCCAGCTCGCGCCGCGTCCAGGCCGGCAGCGCGGCGGCGCCGCCGGGCTGCCGCGCGTCGTCGTCCAGCCAAAGGCGCGCCAGCAAGCGCACGAGCAGCGCGTACGGTCGCTCGGCGTCGCTGGTTCGCGCCGCCAGCAGCAGCGTCGTCGCCGGGTCGGCAGCGGCGACGAAGTCGCCGAGCAGGCGCGACTTGCCAATCCCCGGTGCGCCTTCGATCACCAGCATCGACCGGCGCGGCCAGGCCTGCTGCAGCACTGCCCTCGCGGCGTCGCGGCCGATCTGGCGCGGCGGGCGGCGCAGTGCCGGCGGCACCGGCGCCGGGACGCGCGGCGGCGCGTCGCCCAGGCGCAGGCTGGCGGCCAGCGCCGCAGTCTCGTCGTCTGGCAGCTCGCCGAGCTCGGCGGCCAGCCGTTCGGCAAAGTCCCGGTAGACGACGAGCGCCGCGCCCAGGTCGCCGCGCAGGTGGTGCAGCCGCATGAGCCGCCGGTGCGCGTGGTCGGACAGTGGCTCGTCGGCGGCCAGGCGGGTCGCGATCGCCAGCGCGGCGGCCAGGCGGCCCTCGCTCTCGAGCCGGCTCGACACGCGCGCCAGCGCCTGTGCGCGCAGCACGCGCCAGCGCTCGCGCGCGAGCTGCAGCCAGCGTTCGACCTCGGGGCAGTCGTCGTAGACGAGGCCGTCGAGCAGCTCGCCGTCGAGCGCGCCCGGGTCGGCGGCGAGCCGGGCGTCGGGGTCACGCGCCGGGTGGTCGACGCCGGTGGCCAGGTGCAGCGTCTCCTCGCCCTCGACCACCGGCACGCCGGCCGCGCGTGTCAGGCGGAAGCGTCGCTGGCGCAGGTTCGCACGCGCGCGGACGATGTCGGCGCCGGGCCACAGCATCTGTGCCAGGGCGTCGCGCGCGCAGGCACCGTCCAGCGACAGCACGGCCAGCAGCGCGGCGTCCTTGCGGCTCAGCGGCTGCGCATGCCCGCGGGCGCCGAGCGACGGCATGCGCAGCCACGCCAGGAGGAGCGGGGCCGCGGCACCGGGCATGCACGCGTCAGGCAGTGAGCCGCTTCACGCCTTCCAGCGGACAGGCGTAGATCGCGTTGCGCAGCGCCGCGATCGCCTCGTAGCGGGTGAAGCTGCGGCGCCAGGCCAGCACGACGCGCCGCGTCGGCACCGGGTCGGCGAAGGGCACGTAGGCGACGTGCGGCTGCGGCTCGGCCGGCACCGACAGCTGCGGCACCACCGTGATGCCCATGCCCGAGGCCACCATGTACTTGATGGTCTCCAGCGACGAGCCCTCGAAGCTCTTGCGGATGCCCTCGGCGTCGCTCGAGAAGCGCGCGTACTCGGGACAGACCTCGAGCACGTGGTCGCGGAAGCAGTGCCCGGTGCCCAGCAGCAGCATGGTCTCCTGCTTGAGCTCCTCGGCCGGGATCGCCTTGCGGCGGGCGAGCACGTGGCCCTTGGGCACCGCGATCTGGAACGGCTCGTCGTACAGCGGCGCAGTGGCCAGGCCGGTGTCGGGAAAGGGCTCGGCCAGGATCGCGCAGTCCAGCTCGCCGGTGCGCAGCATGTCGAGCAGCTTGGTGGTGAAGTTCTCCTGCAGCACGAGCGGCATCTGCGGCGTGCGCTCGATCGCCTGGCGCACCAGGTCGGGCAGCAGGTAGGGACCGATGGTGTAGATCACGCCCAGGCGCAGCGGGCCGGCCAGCGGGTCCTTGCCGCGCTTGGCGATCTCGCGGATGCCGGCCGCCTGCTCGAGCACCGTCTGGGCCTGGCGCACCACCTCCTCGCCCAGCGGCGTGACCGTCACCTCGTTGGCGCTGCGTTCGAACAGCTTGAGGTCCAGCTCTTCCTCGAGCTTCTTGACCGCCACCGACAGGGTCGGCTGGGACACGTGGCAGGCCTCGGCGGCCTTGCCGAAATGCCGCTCGCGTGCCACGGC
>CAZQPN010000333.1:0-4075 GCA_964595215.1 uncultured Rubrivivax sp.
CTGGTGGACTGGGCGCGCACCTGCGGATTCCCGGTCGTCGCCGCCGGGCGCGGTCACAAGTGGCTGCCGCACTTTGCCCATTCGACGCCCGAGACGGTCTGGGGCTACTACGGGCTGACGCCCGAGCAGGCTGCGCGCGGCGGCCTGAACCCGAAGATGTTCAACAGCTTTCTCGATGGCTCCAAGCCGTCCATCGAGAGCACCGCGGTGGCCAACGCGACCGGCCTGGCGGTGCCCAGCGACGGCCTACAGTACCCACCGGCCAGCGTGGCCGACATTCCGTTCGTCACGCGGCCGCGCGACGAGGGCGGCGTGCTGGAGAAGAAGGGCATGGTCGAGGTGATCAGTTGCCTGGAGCCCGACGGCCGCGTCATCCCGTACGACATCCGCATGGGCGTGTGGGTGACGGTCGAGGGCGAGACCGAATACGTGCGCCACTGCTTCGAGGAGTACAACGCCCACACCGACCCCCGCGGCCGCTACTTCCCGCTCTACAAGCGCTGGCACCTGATCGGACTGGAGGTGGGCTTCAGCGTCGCCAGCGTGGCGCTGCGCGGCGAGGCCACCGGCGCGGCGTCGTGCTGGAACGCCGACGTCGTGGCCACCGCCAAGCGCGACCTGCAGCCGGGCCAGGTGCTCGACGGCGAGGGCGGCTACTGCGTCTGGGGCAAGCTGCTGCCGGCGGCCACCTCGGTGGCGATGGGCGGCCTGCCGCTCGGGCTGGCGCACGACGTCAGGCTCGTGCGGCCGGTCAGGCAGGGGCAGAGCCTGTGCTGGGACGATGTCGCGATGGACACGACGACGCGCGCCTACGCCTTGCGGCGGGAGATGGAGCAGTCTTTGTCGGTCCTGGACTGAAGAGGCAGCGCCCCGCACCGTAGCGTGACGTCGGCCGGCAGGACGCGCCAGCGGTGCGTGCCGAGTCTGGCGCGCACGAGGCGTCGGTTGTCGTCGCCGTCCTGGGCGCCAGCCGCGGGCGGATCGTCAACGTGCGCAGTGCTTCAGAGGCCGACCGGTTGGCCTTCGGCAGGCCTTGCACCCGCCGAAGGCAAGGCGGTCAGGCACGCGCCAGCAGCGCCACCAGCACGCCGCCCGCCAAGAGGTACAGCGCGCAGGGCCCCGCGGTGCGGCGCAGCACTTCGCCTTCGCGGCCTGCCAGGCCGACGGTGGCCGCGCCCGCAACGACGTTGTGCGGACAGACGATGTTGCCGATGGCGGCGCCGAAGCCTTGCGCCGCCACCATCACCACCGGCGCGATGCCCAGCGCCTGCGCGGTCTGCGCCTGCAGGGTCGTGAACAGCACGTTCGACGCCGTCGCCGACCCGGTGACGAAGCTGCCGAGCGCGCCCACCGCCGGCGCCACCAGCGGCCAGGTGCCGCCGAGCCCCTGCACGGCCGCCCGCTCGAGCGCGCCGATCATGCCGGCGTGCAGCATCAGCCGCGACAGCGCCAGCATGGCCAGGAGCGCGACCGTCACCGGCAGCAGCCGCCGCGCCGACGCCGCGAAGGCCGGGCCGAGCGCCCGCAGCGGCACACCTTGCACCCGCGCGCCGATCAGCAGGGCCAGCAGCAGCAAGGTGCCGGGGTGGCGCAGCGGCTGCACGCGGCCCTCGAACCCGCCGGGCAGCTGCCAGCGCAGCTCGATCGCGGCCAGCGCGTCGGTCAGCGCCGGCAGCGCGCGCGTGGCCAGCACGAGCACGACCAGTGCCGCGTACGGCGCCAGCGCGCGCCAGGGCCCCGCTCCGTCCGCCACCGGGGCTGCTTCCGCGCCGCGACGTCGGGCCAGCGTGGCCGCGAACAGCGCCGCGCCGAGCAGCGCCGCGCCGAGCGTCGCCAGTTCGGGCCCCAGGGTGGCGGCCAGCATCAGGCAGGGCAGCAGGAAGCCGGCCGCCGCCGCGGCCGCCCACCAGAACCCCGGTGCGGCGCCCGCCGTCGCCAGCGTGCGCACGAAGAAGACCATCATCAGCGCGCCCAGCGCCGCGTGCAGCGCCGCCGTGCGCCAGGCGATGGCCAGCGGATCGATCCCGGTCAGCCCGGCCTGCGCCAGCACCGGTGTGCCGAGGGCGCCGAACGACACGCCGACCGCATGCCCGAGCAGCGCCAGCACGACCGCCTGCAGCGGCGGCAGCCCGAGTCCGACGAGCAGCGGCGCGGCCAGTGCCACCGGCGTGCCGAAGCCGGCCGCACCCTCGAAGAACAGGGCGACGAACCAGCCGACGAGCAGTGCCTGCAGCGGCCGCTGGCCGCTGAGGCGGCCGAGCCCTGCGCGCAGCTCGTCGATGGCGCCGCTGCGCTGCTGGTGCTCGTGCAGTGCCAGCGCCGGCCACAGGATCCACAGGATCGTCGCGGCCACGAAGCCGCCCTCGGCAGCCACCCCCAACGCCGACGCCGCGAGCCCGGGCGCCGCGGCGCCGAAGCCGAAGGCCGGCACCGCCAGGGCCCCCGCCAGCGCCAGTCCGACGAGGCCGGCGCGCGCCGCCGACCAGCCGAGCGCCAGCATCAGCCCCAGGATGGCGGCGATCGGCGCGGCGGCCAGCCCCGCGGCGGCGGCGATCGACATGCCTCTTCCTCCGTCAGACGACGCGCTCGATCGACACCGGGTGCAGCGGCTGGCCGTGGTCCTCGAAGGCGTCGATGTTGGCCAGCGTGGTCGCCGCGATCGCGGTCAGGGCCTCTTCGGTGAAGAAGGCCTGATGGCCGGTGATCAGCACGTTCGGGAAGGTCAGCAGGCGCGCGAAGATGTCGTCGTCGATGACCTCGCCCGACAGGTCACGGAAGAACAGGTCGGCCTCCTCCTCGTAGACGTCCAGGCCGAGACTGCCCAGCGTGCGCGCCTTCAGCGCCGTGATCAACGCACTGGTGTCGACGATCGCGCCGCGGCTGGTATTCAGCAGCATGGCGCCGGGCTTCATGCGCGCCAGCGCCTCGGCGTCGATGAGGTGGTGGGTCTGCGGCGTCAGCGGGCAGTGCAGGCTGACGACGTCGCTGCCGGACAGCAGCTCGGGCAGCTCGACGTAGCGCATGCCCAGCGCCAGGCAGTCCGGATTCGGCTCCGGCGCCACGCCCAGCAGCCGGCAGCCGATGCCCGCCATGATGCGGGCGAAGCAGGTGCCGATCTTGCCCGTGCCGACGATGCCGACGGTGCGTCCGTGCAGGTCGACCCCGAGCAGTCCATCGAGTGCGAAGTTGCCTTCGCGAACCCGGTTGTAGGCGCGGTGGATGTGCCGGTTGAGGGCCAGCATCAGCGCTGCCGTGTGTTCCGCGACGGCGTGGGGCGAGTACTCGGGCACCCGACCGACGGCGATGCCCAGCGCCGCGGCGGCGGCCAGGTCGACGTGGTTGAAGCCGGCCGAGCGCAGCGCCAGCAGGCGCACGCCGCCGGCGTGCAGCCGCGTCAGCACGCCGGCGTCGAGGCAGTCGTTGACGAAGGCGCAGACCGCGTCTGCGCCTGCGGCCGCAGCGGCGCTGGCATGGTCCAGCCGTGCCTCGTGGAAGTCCAGCCGGTGGCGGCCGTCGGCATTGGCCGCCGAGAGGAAGCGGCGGTCGTAAGGCCGGGTGCTGAAGACGGCAACGCGCATCGGGCGCCTCGCAGGGCTCAGGGAGCGGCGCGCCGCGGCGCGGCGGCGCGGGCGTGCGGCCTGCAGGGCGTCGGATGCGGTCGACCGGTGAGAGGCATGGCAGGGATCGTAGGTTGATCGGGCCGGGGTGCCGTCACTCGACCGTCACGCTCTTGGCCAGGTTGCGCGGCTTGTCGACGTCGGTGCCGCGGGCGCAGGCCGTGTGGTAGGCCAGCAGCTGCAGCGGCACCACGTGCAGGATCGGCGACAGCCGGCCGTAGTGCTCCGGCATGCGGATCACGTGCACGCCTTCGGCGCTGTCGATGCGGCTGTCGGTGTCCGCGAAGGCGTAGAGCTGGCCGCCGCGCGCGCGCACCTCCTGCATGTTGCTCTTGAGCTTTTCCAGCAGGGTGTCGTTGGGCGCGATCGTCACGACCGGCATCTGGTCGGTCACCAGGGCCAGCGGGCCATGCTTGAGTTCGCCCGCCGGGTAGGCCTCGGCGTGGATGTAGCTGATC
>CAZQPN010000334.1:0-4073 GCA_964595215.1 uncultured Rubrivivax sp.
TGCCGTAGTTCCATTCACCGATCATCGCCGTGTTCCTCAGATCTCGAGCGTCTTGGGCTGCTGGGCGGTGTGCGGGTGCGTGGCACCGGCGTACACCTTCAGCTTCTTGATCATCGCGTAGCCGAGCGGGCCCTTGGGCAGCATGCCCTTGACCGCCTTCTCCAGCGCGCGGCCGGGGTGCTTGGCCTGCATGTCCTTGAACGACGTGCCGTAGATGCCACCCGGGTAGCCGGAGTGCCGGTAGTAGATCTTGTCGGTGGCCTTGGCCCCGGTGACGCGGATCTTTTCGGCGTTGACGATGACGATGAAATCGCCGGTATCGACGTGAGGCGTGTAGATGGCCTTGTGCTTGCCGCGCAAACGGTGTGCCACTTCGCTGGCGACACGCCCGAGCACCTTGTCGGTGGCGTCAATCACGAACCATTCATGCGTCACCTCGGCCGGCTTGGCGCTGAAGGTCTTCATGAGAGTTTCCTGAAGGCGTCGTCGAACCCGCGAGGGCATGGAACGACGCCGGTTGTCGGCGGATGAGGCCCGGATGACCAGCGCGTCCGAGGCACCGCTTGTGCGGGCGGCCTCTCGGGCGGGTGGGCCGGCGCCCGGCTGGGCCCGGCCCCGCAGGACCCGGCTCAACTCTCTCCCCTGCCGTTTCCGGGGAAAGCCGAACAGTATACCCCTTCTGACGCCTGATCGGCATCTGCTGTTGGCCGCGTGGCGCAGAACGCATTTGAGGGTAAACCCTAGATGCTTGGGCTACCATGATCGGATGCTGTCACTCAAAACCAAGCCGATGGCCTCCGACGTCCGACCGCGCGAGCCCGGTCCGGCGCGCGCCGCGCACCAGCCCTGGATCCCGATCCGATCGCTGGCGCCGCGGCACCGCGCCCGGATCCTGGACCACCTGGTGGCCCTGCCGGAGCACGATCGCTACCTGCGCTTCGGCCAGGCCGCCACCGACAGCCAGATCGCCCGCTACGTCGACCAGATCGACTTCGAACGCGACGAGGTCTTCGGCGTCTTCAACCGCCGGCTGGCGCTGGTGGCGATGGCCCACCTGGCCGACCTCGGCGACAAGGGCGCCGGCCGGGCGGCCGAGTTCGGCGTGTCCGTGCTGCCCGGCCAGCGCGGCCGCGGCCTGGGTGGGCGACTGTTCGAGCGCGCCGTGCTGCACGCGCGCAATCGTCACGTCGACACCTTGATCATCCATGCGCTGTCCCAGAACACGCCGATGTTGCGCATCGCCCGCGCCGCCGGCGCCGTGGTCGAGCGCGATGGCTCGGAGTCGGAGGCCGTGCTCAAGCTGCCGCCCGAGACGATCGGGTCGCACCTGGAGGCCTTGCTGGCGCGCCAGGCGGCCGAGTTCGACTACGGCTGGAAGCGCCAGGCCAGACGCGTCGACGGCCTGCTGGCGCTGCTGGCGGACGTGCGGGAAGGCACCGACCGGGTCGGCGGCGGCAACCAGTAGACCGAAGACGGACCCCGACCGGCCGGCCGCCGCCCCGTTGGTGCCGGCGCCGATCGCTGGCTGGCACCCTGTGCCGACCCCCGGGGCGCGGGGGGGTGTCCCGTGTGGCGGCGGCACCCTGCACGGCTAACATCCGCGGGTTCGCCCGAGCCGCTGCCCCATCCGCAACGATGCCGGCACGGCAGGCCCTTCCCTGCGCCACCACATCCATGCCCACCGACACGCTCGTCTGGATCATCGCCGCGGTCAGCCTGGCCCTGCTGGTCGGCGCGGGTGCGCTGTGGCTGATGCGCCATCGGCGCGGCCCGGCCACCCCGCTGCCCAAGGAGTGGACGCTGACGGCGCGACCGGTCTTCAACAGCGACGAGCGCCGCGTCTACCGCCAGTTGCGCGAGGCGCTGCCGCATCACATCGTGCTGTCCAAGCTGCCGCTCGTCCGCTTCTGCCAGCCGACCGACCCCGAGCAGGTGCGCTACTGGTACGAATTGCTCGGCTCGATCCACGTCGGCTTCGCGGTGTGCAGCGCCAACGGCCGCGTGCTGGCGGCGATCGACCTCGACACCGACCGCCAGCCGTCGCGTCGCGCGCTTCAGATCAAGCAGAAGGTGCTGGCGGCCTGTCGGGTGCGCTACCTGCGCTGCCCGGTCGACCACCTGCCGTCGGTGCCGGAGCTGCAACTGCTCGTCCCGTATCCGAGCGCCTCGGCGCGCGGGCCGCAGGCGGCCCCGGCCGTGCCAGCAGCGGCCCCGGCGGCCGGCGGCCGGCGGGTCGACGGCACGCGCACGCGCCCGGCGCGTGTCCTGTGGCAGGACTCGGGCTTCTTCCAGGACTCGTTCTTCGGCGCCGAGACGCGCGCGGACACCACGCTGTCCGAACTCGACGGCCTCGTGCGCAACCCGCGCAACGCCGACGGCCTGCGTGGCAGCGACGGCCTCGGGGCCGAGACCCGCACATCGCCGGTCCGCCATTGACCGCGGGGCCGAACGACGGGCCCACGCCCGAGCGCCGCGGTGGCGAGCAGGGCCGGGCGTCGATCGACTCGCAGGCCACGCCTTCACCAGGCGCGCCTGGCCCGCCGGCCGCCCGGGCACCGGCCTACGGCGGCCTCGGCCCGCAGCAGGTGCTCGACGCGCTGGACGCCGTCGGCCTGCGCGGCGATGGTCGGCTGCTGCAGCTGAACTCGTACGAGAACCGCGTCTTCCAGGTCTTCCTCGAGGACGGCCGCGCCGTCGTCGCCAAGTTCTACCGGCCCGGCCGCTGGAGCGACGCGCAGATCCTCGAGGAGCACGCCTTCGCCCTCGAGCTGGCGGCCGAGGAGGTGCCCGTGGTGCCGCCGATCGTCCTGACGTTGGCGGCCGACGGGGCGCCCCCGGGTGTCGCCGCCGTGTCGCTGGTTGGCGAGCCGCCGACGCTGGCACACGTCGATGGCCACCGCGTGGCCGTCGCGATGCGCAGCGCCGGTCGCGAGCCGCCGCTGGACGACCCGGACACGCTGCGCCGCATCGGGCGCTTCATCGGCCGGCTGCACGCGGTCGGCCGGCGCCGGCCCTTCGTGCACCGGCCGCACCTGTCGCCGGCCACCGACGGCGCACGCGCACGCGACCTGCTGGTGCACGGGGGCTTCGTCAGCGACGCCGAGCGCCCGGCCTGGCTGTCGGTCTGCGACGCCGCGCTCGAGGCCGTCGTCACCGCCTTCGAGCGCGCCGGGCCGCTGACCGCGCTGCGCCTGCACGGTGACTGCCATGTCGGCAACATCCTGTGGCGGCCGAGCGAGCATGGCGGCACGCCGCACGTCGTCGACCTGGACGACGCGGTGCAGGGCCCGGCGGTGCAGGACCTGTGGATGCTGGTCTCGGGCGACGCGGCGACGATGTCGCAGCAGCTCGGCCTGCTGCTCGACGGCTACGAGGACTTCATGGACTTCGACGACCGCGAGCGGACGCTGATCGAGCCGCTGCGCACGCTGCGCATGGTCCGCCACAGCGCCTGGCTCGCGGCGCGCTGGGACGATCCGACCTTCCCGCTGCACTTCCCGTTCTTCGGCACGGCCGCGTACTGGTCGCAGCAGACGACGCAGCTGCGCGAACAGCTGGAGGCGATGGCCGGCGCCGCCTGACCGCCGCCGGCGCTGCGCGGGACAGTGCCAGGCCGCGGCCGACCGCGCCGGTGGCCGCGCCGACGGCGATCAGGCCGCCGCGAGCATGCGGCTGACGCGCTGCACGTAGGCGGCCGGATCCTCCAGCTGTCCGCCCTCGGCCAGCAAGGCCTGGTCGAACAGCACCTGCGCCAGGTCGCCGAAGCGCTCCTCGGCCTCGGTGTCGGCCAGCCGCTTGACGAGCGCGTGCTCGGGGTTGACCTCGAGGATGGGCTGGGCGCGGGGCGCTTCCTGCCCGGCCTGCTTGAGCAGCCGCGCCAGGTGTGCGCTCATGTCGCCCTCGTCGACGACGATGCACGCCGGCGAATCGACCAGGCGCGTCGTCGCGCGCACGTCCTTGGCGCGTTCCTTCAGCGCCGCCTTCAGCCGCTCGAGCACCGGCTTGAAGGCCTCGGCCGCCTCTTCGGCAGCTTTCTTCTCGGCCTCGTCCTGCAGCTTGCCCAGGTCGACGCC
>CAZQPN010000335.1:0-4069 GCA_964595215.1 uncultured Rubrivivax sp.
AGCGTGCCGGCACGCGGCGCCCACTCCGTCAGCGCCGGGTGCAGTCCGGCCAGCGGGGCCAGCGCCGCGAGCGCGGGCGCGTCGATCTTGAGCTGCCAGCGGTCGTCACGCCCGTCGCCGGCCGGGGCGATGCGGCCGTCGACCTCGATGCGGTTGCCCCCCAGCGCCAGGCGCGCGTCGACCTCGGCGGCGCGCTGGCCGGCGGCCAGCGCCAGCCGCAGGTCGCCGTCCAGCGCCACCCCGGCCAGTTGCGAGCGATCGATGCGCAGCTCGGCGCTGCCGCGCCACTGCGCCAGCGCCGCCGGCCACGGGCCGCCCAGCGTCGACTCGGGCAGCCCGGCGTCGATGCGCCATTGGCCGCTCAGCCGGTGCGTGCCGCGCTGCCAGGCCGTGTCGCCGGCGCCCGGCCACCATGGCAGCGGGTCGAAGTCGACCAGCTCGCCCTCGGTCTGCACGTCCCAGCGACCGGACGCGCGGCGCGCGCTGCCGCTCATGCGGGCGCTGGCACCGCCCGCGCTCGCCTGCAGTCGCTGCAGCGTGAGCGAGTCCGGCGTCGCCTGCGCCTCCAGCACCAGCCGCACCGCCTGCGGCAGGCCGGACAGCTGCCCGTCCAGCGTGCTGCGCAAGGCCAGCGCCAGCGGCGGCCGATCGCCGGCCGACGCCGGGTCGGGTGACGGCAGGCCGGCAAGCTCGAAGGCCAGCGGCCCGGCCAGCGTCATCGCGCTGGCGCGACGATCGAGCCGATGCGGCGCGACGTCGTGCAGCCGCGTGTCGAGCGACAGCGTGTGCCCCTGCCAGGCCCCCTCTGCAACGACGCGGCCGGCCGCGCCGGCGCCGTCGGCCAGCTGCAGCGCCAGGCGCGGGATCTCGACCCGGTCGGGCACGCCGGGCCGCCCGCGCAGCGTGGCCTCGACGCGCGACAGCGGCAGCCGCTGATCGTCCCAGCGCCCCGGCGCCGCGTTGCCCAGGTCGACCGTCACCTCCAGCGGTGCGTCGGGGCCGGCCCGCTGCAGCGCGGCGCGCCCGCCGAGGCGGGTGCGCGGCGCCGCCGGGTTCAGCACCGACAGGTCGAGCGCCTCGGTCTGCAGCGCGAGCGACGCCAGCGGCCAGGCGGCGAAGGGCTCCAGCGCGGCCTGCGCGTCGGCCGCGGCGCCTTCCGGGCCGCGCAGCGTGGCGGTCAGCGCGATGCGCTCCGGCGTGCCGTCGGCCCGGACCTCGGCCTGCCATGGAAGCGGTGCGCCATCGGTCGAGGCGAGCTGCATCGACAGCGCCAGCGGCAGCGGCGCCTGCGCGCCCAGGCTCAGCCGACCGTCGGACAGGCGCAGCGTCTGCCAGCGCAGCGCCAGGCCCTCGACGATGTGCGCCGCGCCGCCGTCGGTGCCCAGGCGCAGCGTCAGCGACAGGTCCTGCACCGGCGCCAGCTCGTCGACGATCAGCGCGCCAACGGACAGCGGCAGCGTCAGCCGGACCGGCAGCGCGAGCGCCTGCGGCGGCGACGGTGGCGCCCCGGCCGCTGTCGCGGTGCCGCGCCACTGCACGCGCTCGGCCTGCAGCCGCTCGGCGTCCAGCGCCAGCCATTGGCCGGGCGCCGGCCACAGCCGCCAGCGTGGCTGGCGCAACTCGAGCGCGTCGATCTCGAGCCGGCCCGCCGCGCCCTGCCAGGCGAGACGCTGCAGTGCCAGGCGGTCGGCCAGCAGCGCACCACTCAGGCCTTCGACCTCGAGTCCGGGGACGCGCGCCAGCAACCAGCCGGTGCCGGCCTCGCTGCGCAGCAGTGCCCACAGCGCGACGACCGGGGTGGCCAACGCCAGCACCAGCACGGTGGCCCAGAAGGCGATCGCGTGCCGGCGGCGCCCGCCGGTGCGGCCGGGCACGGGCGCGGGCCCGGCCGCCGGGCGGGACTCGGGCGGGGGCGGGCGTGTGTCGTTCGTCGCCATGGCGCTAGAAGGCGACGCCGACGCTGAAGTGCAGGCGCAGCCGCTCCAGCTCGTGCCCCCAGGCCAGATCCAGCCGCAGCGGGCCGACCGGGCTGCGGTAGCGCACGCCGACGCCATAGCCCAGCACCGGGTCGAGCGCGCGCCAGGTCGGCGCAGCGTTGCCGGCATCGACGAAGACGGCGCCCCACAGGGCCGGCATGCGCGGCAGGATCGGCCGCGCCAGCTCCAGGCTGGCGGTGAACAAGGTGTCGGCGCTCGTCACGGCGCCGTCGACCACCGGGCCGAGGCTGCGGTAGGCATAGCCGCGTACCGACTCGTCACCGCCGGCGCGGAACTGCTGCGAATCCGGCACCCGCACGCCGTCGGGACGGAAGACCTGGCCGAGCTCGATGCGTGCCTGTCCGTACCAGGACCCGATCGGCCGGTACAGCGTCAGCCGCCCGTAGGTCCGGCTGAACCAGCCGGTCGTGCCGAGCGTGCTGCGCGACTGCCCGACGTTGGCCTGCAGCGACAGCGTGGCGCCATCGGTCGGCAGCAGCATGTCGTCGAGCCGGCGCCAGACCCGGTGGTGGTTGAGACTGACCGCCAGCGCGTCGTCCTTGGCCTGCAGCACGCTGCGCGCGACGTTCAAGCGGCGTGTCGAGCGCTCGACCTCGACGAAGCTGAAGTGGTCGGCGCGCGGTGTGTCGCGTGCCTGGCCGAGCCGCGCCCTGAGCGAGGTCACGGTGTCGTCGTCGCTTTCGAGCCGTTCGACCTCGCCGCCGAGCAGCCAGCGCACCTGGTCCTCCAGTGGGTGGGTGCTGATCTCGCCGTCCCACGCCTGGCGCAGGCGGCCCCACTCGAGCTCGTTGCGCGTGATCGCCGCCAGACCGAACGGTCGCCGGTGCAGGTGCTCGGCCGACAAGCGCGGGCCGGTGTTGGCGCTGACGCCGACGCCGAAGGTCCAGACCTGCCGCGGCGCCTCGCGCAGGCTGACCAGCACCGGGGTGGCGTCGGCCTGCGCCCGATCGGCGTCGAAGCTGACCGCCACGCCGTCGAACAGCCCGGCGCGGCGCAGCCGGTCCTGGAAGTCCAGCAGCAGCGACTCGGTCAGCGGCGTGCCGGGCCCGAATCCGGCCAGGTGGTCGACCGTCTCGGCATCGTGGAACTTCAGGCCACGGATGTCCAGCCCGGCGGCGCGGAACAGCGGCCCGCTGTCGGCGACGACGAACAGCCGCGCCAGGCGCGCGGCGGTGTCGATCTCGGCGCCGGTCCCGCTCCAGCTCGCGCTCGCGTAGCCCTCGGCACGCAGCCGTGCGAGCGTCGAGCTCTTGGCAGCGCGCCAGTCGGGGTCCCGGAACGCGTCGCCCGGCGCCAGCGCCCAGCGCCGGCGCACGTTGTCGATCAAGGCCCGGGCGGTGTCGTTGCCCGCGTCGGCCGCATCGGCCAGCGCGCCCTGCACCTCGACCGTGACTCGGCCGACGGTGGTGCGCGGCCCGGGCTCGACGTCGAGCCGCAGGCGATCGCCGTCGAGCTCGCTGCGCACTACCGGGTCGAAGTAGCCCTCGGTCTCGAGCAGGGCGCGCACCTGGGCCGGCGCGGCCGCCGCGAGGCGCCGCCGCTCCTCCACCTCGATGCGCTCGCCGCGCGCCAGCTCGCCGAGGCGGATGACGTCGAGGTGGCGCTGCAGCAGGGCACGAAGCGCGTCCGGGGCCTGGATGTCCACCACCAGCGGCGGCGCCCCGGCGGGCTCGCCGGCGCCGGCCGTCGAGGCGTCGGCCGGCGCCGACTCGGGCGTGAGGCCCAACGTCGCGCAGCCACCGAGCAGCCCGGCGCACAGCGCCAGGCAGGCTGCCGCAGCGCGCATGGCACCACCGGCCCGGGACAAGGTCATTTGCTGAGCAGCCGCATCGCCCCTTCGAGGCCGACCAGTGTCAGCGGGAACATGCGCTGGTTCATCAGCTGCTGCACGATGGCGATGCTCTGACGATACTGCCAGACGCCCTGCGGTTCCGGGTTGATCCAGGCGAACTTCGGGTAGGCATGGGTGAGCCGCTGCAGCCATTCGGCGCCGGGCTCCTCGTTGTTGTACTCGACGCTGCCGCCGGGCTGCAGGATCTCGTACGGGCTCATCGTCGCGTCGCCGATGAAGA
>CAZQPN010000336.1:0-4025 GCA_964595215.1 uncultured Rubrivivax sp.
ACGCCGATGCTGGCGCGCACGCGCACACGCGAGGCCGCCGCCGCGCTGGCGGCGCCGGACGAGGCCGCCGAGACCCTGGCCGACTACCGCGCCACCGGGCTGACGCTGGGCACGCACCCGGTGGCGCTGCTGCGCGACCAGCTCGCGCGCTACAAGGTGCTGCCGGCGGCGGTGCTGGCCGGCTTCCCGCACGGCCGGCTGGCGCGCGCCAGCGGCCTGGTCACGCACCGCCAGCGGCCGGAGACGGCCAAGGGCGTCGTCTTCGTCACGCTGGAGGACGAGACCGGTGCCGTCAACGTCATCGTCTGGCCGCAGGTGGTCGAGCGCCAGCGGCGCGCGTTGCTGGCCAGCACGCTGCTGACGGTGTACGGCATCTGGCAGTGCCAGGGCGAAGGCGGGCACGCGGTGCGCCACCTGGTGGCGCGCCAGCTGGTGGACCACACGGGGCTGCTGGCGGGGCTGGAGGCCAGGAGCCGGAATTTCCGCTGAGGCGCACGGGATCGTGGCTCGGGTCGACGCAGGTCTTGGCGCGGGAAAGATGCGTGCGCCCGGTCGGATCGGCAAGTGAACACGTCGCTTCCGCGTCGCCAGGCCCCGGGCACGCTAGAGTCGGACCGCAACCAAGGAACCCGCATGTCCTCCCGCTCCACCCGCAAGACGCTGTCGCTCGCCGCCAAGGCGGCTGAACTGTCCTTCGCCGCGCCGCAGGTCGTGGCCCACCGGGTGGCGCGCATGGCGCTCGCAGGCCCGTCGCCGTCGGCGCGCGACCGCAAGGAGTTCGCAGGCATGGTCGCCGAGAAGCAGACCGCGTTCGCGCAAGCCTGGCAGGCCATGGCGGTGCAGAGCGTGCGCAGCCAGCAGGCCCTGGCCGCCTCCTGGCTTCGCTCGGCATGGTCGCCTGCGTCCTGGGGCAAACCACCGGCGGGCCTCAGCGCCGTCCAGATCCAGAGCGCGGCGCTCGGCGTGCTCGGCAAGGGCCTGGCGCCGGTGCACCGCAAGGCGGTGGCGAACGCGAAGCGTCTGGCCCGCACCAAGTTGCGCTAGCAGCGCTGGCCCGCTGGTGCCCGATCCAGTCGCCCCCTGCATTGGCGGCATCGGTTGGTACGGCGCGGGGTAGCCTCACGAGTCTCGACAGCAGAGCAGCCATGTCCGACGCCCGCACCGCCATCGTCACCGGCTCGGCCACCGGCATCGGCGCTGCCACCGCGCTGGCGCTGGCACGCCGCGGCTGGCGCGTCGTCGTCAACCACAGCCGCAGCGCCGACGAGGCGCGCGCCAGCGTGAACGCCGTCGGTCACGACGCGCTGGCTCCCGCAAGGCGTCGGCGAGCAGGCCTTCGAGGGACTGAAGGCGCAGTACGAGCGCCAGGTGCCGCTGCAGCGCGCCTGCACCGCAGAGGACGTCGCCGACGCCGTGCTGTGGCTGATCGAGGGCGCGCGCACCGTCACCGGGGAGTTGCTGCTGCTCGACTCGGGCATGCACCTCGGGTCGAGGCCGGCTTGAGCTCCACCGGCTCACGGCCGCCGAAGGACGCGGCGCCGCGGGCAGGCGGGAGGCGCGGCGAGTGATCCGCATCCGCGAGATCGACCACGTCGTGCTGCGTGTCGTCGACCTGGACCGCATGATCGGCTTCTACTGCGGCCTGCTCGGCTGCACGGTGGAGCGGCGCGAGGACGCGATCGGCCTGATCCAGTTGCGCGCCGGGCGGTCGCTGATCGATCTCGTGCCGGTCGACGGCGAACTGGGGCGACGCGGCGGCGCCGCGCCGGGTCCGCAAGGCCGCAATCTCGACCATGTCTGCCTGCGCGTCGAGCCATTCGACGCGCAGGCGATCCGGACCCACCTGGCCGCGCACGGCGTTGCGGCCGGGCCGGTGACACGGCGCTTCGGTGCCGAGGGGCCGGGGCCGTCGATCTACGTGCCCGACACCGAGGGCAACGTCGTCGAACTGAAGGGCCCGCCCGAGCCGGGCTGACGGGTTCACGCGGTGGCTCGACCGGCGCATACTGTGCCTCATGGCGCTCGAACATGCACGGCCCGGCGAGGCGGTCGACCTGCGGCTGCCGGCAGCCGACGCGCAGGCCGCGCCGAGCTCGGCGCTGTTCAAGTCGTCCGACCTCGAGGTGATCCGCCTGGTGCTGCGCGCAGGCAAGTCCTTGCCGCCGCACACGGTGCCGGGCGACATCACGGTGCAGTGCCTGGACGGCCGGCTGGACGTCACCGTCGACGGCCGCAGCCATCGCCTCGCGGCCGGGCAGCTGCTCTACCTGCCAGGCGGCGTGCGCCATGGCGTGGTGGCGCTCGACGATGCCAGTGCGCTGGTCACGATCGCACTGCGGCCGGCGGCGGGCGGCCGCACGCCATGATCGTTCGTCCGGCCTGCACGCAGGAGAGCACGCGATGGCACGACGACTGATCGGATCCGGCTCGCGCTTCGAGGCGGAGATCGGCTACTCGCGTGCGGTCGTCGATGGCGACTGGGTCTTCGTCTCCGGCACCACCGGCTTCGACTACCGCACCATGCAGATCGACGACGACGTCACGCTGCAGGCGGCGCAGGCACTGCGCAACATCGAGGCGGCACTGCGCGACGCCGGGGCGACGTTGGCCGATGTCGTGCGCGTGACCTACCTGTTGCCGGACGCGGACGACTTCCCGCGTTGCTGGCCGGTGCTGCGCGGCGCCTTCGACGCGATCCGCCCGGCGGCGACCATGATGTGCGTCGGGCTGGCAGACCCGCGGATGAAGATCGAGATCGAGGTCACGGCCCGCCGGGCCGGGCTCGGCGACTGACAAGGCACGCCGATGGCATCGGCCGCTTCGTCACGACGCATCGACCGCGACCGGAGGAGCGACCGGGCGTGACCAGCAGCCATCGCCACACCGGCTTCGACGCGGGGCTGCAGGAGGCACGCGAGGCGACGATCGACGAGATCCGCGACTTCGTGCAGCGGCAGGGCCGGCAGGTGCTGACCTTCACCGGCTACTCCGGTGCCGGCTACGAAGACGTGCCGGCCATGCTCGCGACGGCCCAAGCCGTGCTCGAAGGCCACGATCCGGCGCACACCATCGTCAACATCGGTGCCACCGCCGCAGGGATCGGCGCCGTCTACGCGCTGGCGCGGCAGCGCGGCTTCCCGACCATGGGCGTTGTCTCGACGCTGGCGCGCGACGAGCGCGTGCCGCTGTCGCCCGCCGTGCAGCATGTCTTCTACGTCGTTGACCCGACCTGGGGCGGGCGGCTGCCGGGCGACGACGGCCGCCTGTCGCCGACCTCGGCGGCCATCGTCGAGATCAGCACGGCGCTGGTCGTGATTGGGGGCGGCGCCGTGGCGCGAGACGAGGCCCTGGCCGCGCGCCGACGGGGCAAGCCGGTGTCGTTCTTCCCGGCCGACAGGGCGCACGGCCCGGCGCGCGACGAGGCTCGCCGGGCCGGGCGGCCGGCACCGGCCCACTTCCGTGGCGAGGCGCACGAGGCGCTTCACGGTCGATGAACCGCGCCCCAGCCCGCGCGGCCGCCCGGGAAACAGGACGGGGGCCCGAAGGCCCCCGTGCGCATGCCGGGCCGGCGGCCCGGGCGTGTGCCGTCAGTCAGTCGTCGCCGCCGAAGATGCCGAGCAGCATCAGCAGGCTCTGGAAGACGTTGTAGATGCTCAGGTAGACGCCGAGCGTGGCGGTGATGTAGTTCGTCTCCAAGCCGTCACGCACGCGCTTGAGGTCGTGCAGGATGAAGGCGGTGAAGATGCCCATCACCAGCACCGACAGCGTGATCATCAGCGCGCTGGACTGGATGAAGAAGTTGGCGATGCCGGCCACCAGCACCATGATGGCGCCGATCATCAGCCACTTGCCCATCGCGCTCAGGTCGCGCTTGATCATCGTCGACAGCGAGGCCATCGCGAAGAAGATCGCGCCGGTGCCGGCGAAGGCCGTCATGATCAGGCTGGCACCGTTGGACAGGCCCAGCACGACGCCGATCATGCGCGACAGCATCAGGCCCATGAAGAACGTGAACGCCAGCAGCA
>CAZQPN010000337.1:0-4023 GCA_964595215.1 uncultured Rubrivivax sp.
CTGTAGCCCTGGCTCCACCAGACCTCGCCGCTGGCGATGCCGGGCAGGAAGCGCTCTTGCTGCTCGGGGCTGCCGAAGGCCATGATGACCGGAGCCACCATCACCGGGCCGAAGGGCACCACGCGCGGCGCACCGGCGAGCGCGCATTCCTCCTCGAACAGGTGCTTCTGCACCGCATTCCAGCCCGGGCCGCCGAAGGCCTTCGGCCAGCCCCAGCCGAGCCAGCCCCTCTTGCCCAGGATCTTGGCCCAGCGCTGCATGTCGTCGCGTGTCAGGCGCAGCGCGTGGTGCACCTTGTGGCTGATGTCGGCCGGCAGGTTGCTGCGGACCCAGGCGCGGATCTCCTGCCGGAACGCCTGTTCCTCGGGGGTGAAATTCAGATCCATGCGGTGGCTCTCGGTGGCTCTGCGTCGACGAGCCGATGTTGTAGCACGGGCCTTCCATCCCGCCCTGTCAACGGGGCGACAGCGCCCGCCGCAGCAGGCTCGTACCGGCGCTCAGCGCAGCTGCAGCCGCATGACGTCGTTGTCGCGCCGCAACTGGAAGCGCTGCAGGAAGCTGTTGCCCAACAGCACGTGGGACATCGGCGCCGGCGTCACGACGGCGGCGACGTTGGCCACCGTGACCCCGCCCAGCGTCACCGCGCTGAGCGTGATCCGTCGGCCCGTCACGGTGCCATTGGCGGTGCCGATCGCGACCGGCACCGCGGCGTCGAGATCGATCCCGATGCGCGCCGCCTCGGCAGCCGACAGCGCGACCACACTGGCGCCGGTGTCGACCATGAAGCGCACGGCGCGGCCGTTGATGGCGCCGCTGCCCAGGAAGTGGCCGCCCGGTCCCATCGGCAGCACGACCTCGCGGCCGCCGGCGGCGGCACCGGCGCGCGGTGCGGCGCCGTCCAGGCGCAGCGGCATGTCGCCCTGCCGCAGCACGGTTACGCGGCCCTGGATCTCGACCTCCGCGATGCCGTCGCCGAGCGACCGCAGCCGTATCCCGTGGCGCGCCTCGCCGACTCCCAGCGTCACGGGCTGGCCATCGACCAGCAGCAGTGCCTTGCGCCGGCCGATCTGGCCGGCCAGCGCGACACCTTGAGCCCACGTCGCGGGCGCCATGCCACCGCACAGCGCGGCCACGGCCAGGCGACCGCTGACGACGGCGATGGCGGTGCGACGCAGCATCGCCCCGACGCGCTAATCGCGGAAGTTCTCGAAGCTCAGCGGCAAGTCGTCGACCTCCTTGCGCAGCAACGCGATCGCCGCCTGAAGGTCGTCGCGCTTGGCGCCGCTGATGCGCACGGTCTCGCCCTGGATGGCGGCCTGCACCTTGAGCTTGCTGGCCTTGATCGCGGTCTGGATCTTCTTGGCCGTGACGGCATCGACGCCGGCTTTCACCGGCACGTCCAGGCGCAACTTGTCGCCGCCCATCTTCTGCGGCTTGCCGCCGAGGTCGAGGAAGCGGATGTCGACGCCCCGCTTGCTCATGCGGCCCAGCAGCAAGTCGCGCACCTGGCCAAGCTGGAAGTCGCTGTCGGCCCACAACGCGAGTTCGCGCTTGTTCGCGCCCTTGTCGGTCAGCTCGACCTTGGCGCCAGACCCCTTGAAGTCGAAGCGCGTGCCGATCTCCTTGTTGGACTGGTCGACGGCGTTGCGGACTTCGACCAGATTGGGCTCAAGGACGGTGTCGAAACTCGGCATGGCGGGCGGCTCGGCGACGGAACGGAATCTCGATTCTGCCAGCCGGTGCCTGTCGCTCAACGCAACTCGATCGTGCGCAGCTGCCAGACGGCACGGCCGTAGAAGCGCGCTTGGCGCAGCGACCGGTCGTCGTCGAACGGATACATGATCATCAGCGGCCCCTTGTCGCGCACCGCTACCGGCCGGTCGTCGACCCGCAACGCCACGATCACAGGCCAGCGCGCGGCGTCGTCCAGCGGGATCTCGACCTGGTAGCCGTTCAGCGCAACGGCCGTCGTCCGCCGGCTTGTCGTCCCGGCGCCCGCCAGCACGTCGCGCAGCAGCGGGCCGGCGAAGCGGTGCGTCTGCCCGTACCAGGGCACGGTCGCGACGAGCGTGTGTTGCGGCAGTGCCGCAAGCGCCGCGAGGTCGAAGCTGCGAATCAGGCGCGGTGCGCCGGAGGCATCGCGCGCGACGATGGTCAGCACGTCACCCATCTCGCCGACCCGCAACGGCGGCGCGTCGGGTCCGTCGGTCGCCCACGCCGACCCACCGGCACCGATCAGGGCCGCGCCCAACGCCCCGACCAGCGCGACCGGGAGGCCGCGCAGGATGAGCCTGCGCGCCGCGCCGGCGGTGGCGCGCCGGACTGGCCTTGCCGAGGAGCGGGCGGGCGACATGGAACGGATTGTGGCCGTGTCCAGCTGACGCCCGACTGAAGCGGCGGTGCCTTGCTGCGGGACAATCCGGCCATGACCACTGCCAGCCGCGTCGACGTCGAGCATCGGGCGAGCCTGCGCGCGTTCAACACCTTCGGCCTGCCGGCGGTGGCGCGGCAGCTCGTGCGCATCCGCTCCGATGCCGACGTGCGCGCGGTGCTCGGCGACCCGGCGCTCGGTCGGCTGCCACGCTTCGTGCTTGGCGGCGGCAGCAACCTGGTGCTCAGCCGCGACCCGGCCGGCGTCGTGCTGAAGGTCGAGGTCCAGGGCCGCCGGCTGGTCGAGACCCGGCACGATGCCTGGATCGTGGAGGCTGGCGCCGGCGAGGACTGGCACGCGTTCGTCGACTGGACCCTGACCCAGGGCTGGCCGGGGCTCGAGAACCTGGCGCTGATACCCGGCACGGTGGGTGCGGCACCGGTGCAGAACATCGGCGCGTACGGCGTCGAGCTGCGCGACCGGTTCGACTCGCTGGACGCCGTCGACCTCGTCACCGGCCGCGGCGTGACGCTGGACACCGGCGCCTGCCGCTTCGGCTACCGTGACAGCGTCTTCAAGCAGGCGCTCGCCGGGCGCGTGCTCATCACGCGCGTGCGGCTGCGGCTGCCGCGCCCCTGGCAACCCGTGCTCGGCTACGCCGACCTCGAGCGCCGCATGGCCGAGACCGGCGTCGCGGCGCCCGATGCGCGCACGGTGTTCGACTGGGTGTGCGCGATCCGCCGCGCCAAGCTGCCGGACCCGGCCGAGATCGGCAACGCAGGCAGCTTCTTCAAGAACCCGATCGTCACCGAGGATCAGTGCCGCGACATCATCGGCCGTGACCCGGGCATCGTCCACTACGCGCTGCCCGACGGTCGCTACAAGCTGGCCGCCGCCTGGCTCATCGACGCCTGCGGCTGGAAGGGCAAGACCGTCGGCCACGCCGGCGTGTACGAGAAGCAGGCGCTGGTGCTGGTCAACCGTGGTGGCGCCACCGGCGCCGAGGTGGTCACCCTGGCGCGAGCGATCCAGGAGAGCGTCTACGGGCGCTTCGGCATTCGGCTGGAGCCGGAACCGGTCATCGTCTGACCTCCGCAGGCCGGTCGATCGGCCCGGCCGCGGTGGTGCGGAACCGGCTCAGACGGGCAGCCCGGCGTCGCGAGCGGCCGCACGTGTTCGCGGCACCAGGTTCTCGAAGCGCTGCACCAGGTGCGCAACCTCGTGCGCCGGCAGGTGTGCCGCCCCCTCGTGCAGCAACTGCGCCGTCTGCGCCAGCGCCGCCAGCCCGAGGTTCAGCGCCGCGCCGCGGGCCGCGTGGGCCAGCGCCCGCAGTTCCAGCGGCAGGCCGTCGCGCACCGCGGCGCGCATGCGCCCGGCCGTGTCGCCGGCCTGGTCGAGGTAGGCGCCGACCAGTTCGCCCACCTTCGCCGCCGACAGACCCTCGAGCAGGCGGTCGAGCGCGTCGCGGTCGATCAGTGCGGCGCTGGCGGCGAGCGGGGGTGCGGCCTGGGAACGGCCGGGTGCCGACGGCATGTCCGCCGCCGCGGCCTGCTCGCCGAACAGCCGTCGCAGCGCGAAACTCAGGTCCTGCGGGCTGACCGGCTTGGTCAGGAAGTCGTTCATGCCGGCGACCAGGCAGCGCTCGCGCGTCT
>CAZQPN010000338.1:0-2776 GCA_964595215.1 uncultured Rubrivivax sp.
AGGTCCCGGCCGAGGGCCCGCAGAAGGCCCTGAAGGGCGTGATGATGGAACTCGAGGACTGCGCCTTCCCGCTGCTGCACGGCATGCAGGCGCACGCCGACCCGATGACGGCGTTCAAGGACGCAGATTACGCGCTGCTCGTCGGCTCGATGCCGCGCAAGGCCGGCATGGAGCGCGCCGAGCTGCTGTCGATCAACGGCCAGATCTTCATCGGCCAGGGCAAGGCGCTGAACGCGGTGGCCAGCCGCGACGTCAAGGTGCTGGTGGTCGGCAACCCGGCCAACACCAACGCCTGGATCGCGATGAAGAGCGCGCCCGACCTGGCGCGCGAGAACTTCACCGCGATGCTGCGGCTGGACCACAACCGCGCGCTGAGCCAAGTCGCGGCCAAGATCGGCAAGCCGGTGGCCTCGATCAGGAAGCTCGCCGTCTGGGGCAACCACAGCCCGACGATGTACGCTGACTACCGTTTCGCCACCATCGACGGCGCCAGCGTGAAGGACATGATCAACGACCAGGCCTGGAACAAGGACGTCTTCCTGCCCACCGTCGGCAAGCGCGGCGCGGCCATCATCGCCGCGCGCGGCGATCATCGAGGCGCGCGGCCTGAGCTCGGCGGCGTCGGCCGCCAACGCCGCGATCGACCACATGCGCGACTGGGCGCTGGGCACGAACGGCGAATGGGTCACGATGGGCGTGCCGAGCAACGGCGAATACGGCATCCCGAAGGACGTGATGTTCGGCGTCCCGGTCACCTGCGAAGCCGGCACCTACAAGATCGTCGAGGGCCTGCCGATCGACGAGTTCAGCCAGGGCTGCATCGACAAGACGCTTGCCGAGCTGATCGGCGAGCGCGACGGCGTCAAGCACCTGCTCTGACGCCTCATGCAGGCCGGGCACACGGCCGGCCTGCCCCGCCCCGTCGGCGGCAGGGGATGTCGCGCCTGTGGCGTTGGCGTTACCCTGTGCCGACCCTGACTCCCGGTGCCGCCATGGCCATCCGCCCTCCCCTGCATCCCCGCCAGGCGTTGTTCGAACCCGGCGAGCCGGTGGCTGCCGCGCTGCCCGTGTGCGACCACTACGCCGGGGTCGAGGAGCGCATGCGCAAGAGCCTGGCACTGCAGGCCGAGCGCGGGCCGGTGTTCGATGTCACGCTCGACAACGAGGACGGCGCGCCGGTCGGCGGCGAGGTCGAGCACGCCCACCTGATCGCCGAGCTGCTCGGCGGCGCCGACAACCGCCACGGCCGCGTCGGTGTGCGGCTGCTGCCGGTCGGGCACCCGCGTTTCGCCGACGTGCTGGGCATCGTGCTGGCGGCGGCCAAGTCGCCGGCCTATCTGATGCTGCCCAAGCCGGGCGGCGTGGCCGACGTGCAGCGCGCCGCTGACGCCGTGGACGCGGCAGGTGGCACAGCCGTGCCGCTGCATGCGCTGATCGAGACGCACGGCGGGCTGCGCGAGGTGCAGGCGATCGCGGCGCATCCGCGCATCGAGTCGCTGTCCTTCGGTCTGATGGACTTCGTCTCCGCCCACCGCGGTGCGATCCCGCTCGAGGCAATGAGCGTCAAGGGCCAGTTCGCGCACCCGCTGGTGGTGCGCGCCAAGCTCGAGATCAGCGCCGCCTGCCACGCATGCGGCAAGGTGCCGTCGCACTGCGTGGTCACCGAGTTCAAGCACGCCGCGGCGCTGCAGGCTGCCGCCACGCGCGCCGCGCGCGAGTACGGTTACACGCGCATGTGGAGCATCCACCCGGCGCAGCTGCAACCCATCCTGGATGCCTTCGCCCCGACGACGGCCGAGGTCGACCAGGCGATCGAGATCCTGCTGGCCGCGCAGGCCGCCGACTGGGCGCCGGTCCGCCACCGCGACACGCTGCACGATCGCGCCAGCTACCGCTTCTTCTGGCACGTGCTGGAGCGCGCGCACCGCACGTCCACCGCAGGCGGCGAGCAACTGCCCGCGGCGGTACGCCAGGCGTTCTTCGAGGATGCCGCATGAGGCTCCGAGCTGTCCGTGCCGCCGGAAAGCCCGCCCGCGCGGCGGTGCGCCAGTCCCGGCCCTGCCCCTGGCCCGGCGGCCCTGCCGCCGAACCTGCCGACCGACCGATGGGCCCGGTACTGCGCGCCTTCGCCGTCCTGGCGGCGATCGCCGGCGCGATCTTCGCCGCGCCGGCGCCGGCCGCGACCCAGGGCGCTGCCAAGCCGCCGGTCGCGGCCGCCGCCAAGGCCCGACCCAGGACCGTCCCTGCCGCCGCGGCCAGGGCCCTCGAGCCCGCGGACGTGCCACTGACGCCGGCCCAGCTCGACCTTTCGGGCCTCGTGCTGCTCGGCGACGTCGACTGCGACATGAGGCAGCGCGTGAGCCTGTGGCCCATCGCGACTCGGCCTGGATACTTCGAGCTGCGCTTCGGCAAGGCCGTCTACACGCTGGTGCCGCACGAGACCGCCAGCGGTGCCGTCCGGCTCGAGGACGCGAAAGCCGGCGTCGTCTGGCTGCAGATCCCGGTCAAGTCGATGCTGCTGGACACGCGCCGGGGACTGCGCCTCGCCGACGGCTGCATGCACTCGGCACAGCGTCACGAACAGGCCGACGCGGCGTCGGCACCGACTGCGGCGGCCGGTCTGGGGATCACCGAGTTGCAGCGTTGAACCGGCGCGTCGGCGCCGCGCCGCCTTGTCTTCAGTCTTATATAAGACATAAAATACAGGGGCAACCCTGAGGAGTGACCCGATGCTTGCCGCCTACCGCCACCACGTCGCCGAACGCGCCGCGCTCGG
>CAZQPN010000338.1:2786-4021 GCA_964595215.1 uncultured Rubrivivax sp.
TTCCGCCGCTGCCTCTTTCGGCCGCGCAGACCGCCGAGCTGATCGAGCTGATCAAGGCCCCGCCGTCGGGCGAGAAGGCCTCCCTGGTCGAGCTGCTGACCTACCGCGTGCCGCCCGGCGTGGACGACGCGGCGAAGGTCAAGGCCAGCTTCCTGGCCGCGGTCGCGCACGGGGACCTGTTGGTCGACCTGGTCTCCAAGGCCAAAGCGACCGAACTGCTCGGCACGATGGTCGGCGGCTACAACGTCAAGCCGCTGATCGACCTGCTGGACGACGCCGAGGTCGCCGACGTCGCCGCCGCCGCGCTCAAGAAGACGCTGCTGATGTTCGACGCCTTCCACGACGTCGCCGAGAAGGCGAAGGCCGGCAACGCCAAGGCCAGGGAAGTCATCCAGAGCTGGGCCGACGCCGAGTGGTTCACGAGCCGCCCGGAGGTGGCGCGCAAGATCACCGTGACCGTCTTCAAGGTGCCGGGCGAGACCAACACCGACGACCTGTCGCCGGCCCCCGACGCCTGGAGCCGCCCGGACATCCCGCTGCATTACCTCGCGATGCTGAAGAACACGCGGCCGGACGCCGCGTTCAAGCCCGAGGAGGACGGCAAGCGCGGCCCGATGCGATTCATCGAGGATCTGAAGAAGAACGGCCACCTGGTGGCCTACGTCGGCGACGTGGTGGGCACCGGCTCATCGCGCAAGAGCGCGACCAACAGCGTCATCTGGGCCACCGGCGAGGACATCCCCTTCGTGCCCAACAAGCGCTTCGGCGGCGTCACGTTGGGCGGCAAGATCGCGCCGATCTTCTTCAACACGCAGGAGGACTCCGGCGCGCTGCCGATCGAGGTGGACGTCTCGGCGCTGGAGATGGGCGACGTGATCGACGTCCTCCCTTACGACGGCCGCATCGAGAAGGCGGGCAAGACCGTCGCCGACTTCCAGCTCAAGAGCGATGTGCTGCTCGACGAGGTGCGCGCCGGCGGCCGCATCAACCTGATCATCGGCCGCTCGCTGACCGCCAAGGCGCGCGAGTTCCTCGGCCTGCCGGCCAGCACCGCGTTCCGCCTGCCGGTGGCACCGAAGAACACCGAGCGTGGCTTCACGCTGGCACAGAAGATGGTCGGCCGCGCCTGCGGTCTGGCCGAGGGCCAAGGGATCCGGCCCGGCACCTACTGCGAGCCGCACATGACCAGCGTCGGCAGCCAGGACACGACCGGGCCGATGACGCGCGACGAACTG
>CAZQPN010000339.1:0-3994 GCA_964595215.1 uncultured Rubrivivax sp.
GCTGTCGGGCGCGACGCCCGAGCTGCGCAGCAGCGCGCACCACTTCTTCCTGCTGTCGTCGCAGCGCTGCCTGGACTTCCTGCAGGCCTGGACGACCGAGCCCGGCCGCCTGCAGCCCGAAGTGCTGAACAAGATCCGCGAGTGGTTCACGCCCGACGAGGGCGGCCACGCCAGCCTGTCGGACTGGGACATCTCGCGCGACGCGCCCTACTTCGGCATCCGCATCCCCGACACCGAGGACAAGTACTTCTACGTCTGGCTGGACGCGCCGGTGGGCTACCTGGCGTCCCTGAAGAACCGCTTCGCCAAGCTCGGCCAGGACTTCGACGCCTACATGGCCGACCCGGCGGTCGAGCAGGTGCACTTCATCGGCAAGGACATCGTCTACTTCCACACGCTGTTCTGGCCGGCGATGCTGCACTTCAGCGGCCGCAAGACGCCGGACCACGTGTTCGTGCACGGCTTCCTGCAGCTCAGCGGCGAGAAGATGAGCAAGAGCCGTGGCACCGGCCTGTCGCCGCTGCGCTACCTCGAGCTCGGCATGAACCCCGAGTGGCTGCGCTACTACCTCGCCGCCAAGCTCAATGGGCACGTCGAGGACGTCGACTTCAACCCGGACGACTTCGTCGCCCGCGTCAACGCCGACCTGGTCGGCAAGTACGTCAACATCGCCAGCCGCGCCGCCGGCTTCCTGACCAAGCGCTTCGACGGCCAGGTGTCGGCCGACCTCGGCGTCGAAGGACGCGCGCTGCTGGACGCGCTGCGCGCGCCGGCAGAGGCCATCGCCGAACTCTACGAGGCGCGCGAATTCGGCAAGGCGCTGCGCGAGGTCATGGCGCTGGCCGACCGCGTGAATGAATTCGTCGACCAGCACAAGCCCTGGGAACTGGCCAGGCAGCCCGACCAGGACGCCGCGCTGCACGACGTCTGCAGCGTCTGCATCGAGGCCTTCCGGCTGCTGACGATCTACCTCAAGCCGGTGCTGCCGGCGCTCAGCGGCCAGGTCGAGACCTTCCTCGGCGTGCCACCGCTGCAGTGGGACGATGCCGCGCGCGCGCTCGGCCGGCACCGCATCGGCGCCTACCAGCACCTGATGCAGCGCGTGGACGGCAAGCAGATCGACGCCCTGCTGGCGCCGCCCGAGCCTGCACCGGCGGCTGCCGCACCGGCACCGGGTGGCGAGCCGATCGCCGAGACGATCGGCATCGACGACTTCAGCAAGATCGACTTGCGCATCGCGAGGATCGTCGCCGCCGAGCGCGTCGAGGGCAGCACCAAGCTGCTGCGACTGACGCTGGACGCCGGCGAGGGCATCGGACCGGACGGCCAGCCGCGCCTGCGCAACGTCTTCTCCGGCATCGCCAGCGCCTACGCGCCCGAGCAGTTGGCCGGCAAGCTGACGGTGCTGGTGGCCAACCTCGCGCCGCGCAAGATGAAGTTCGGTGTGAGCGAGGGCATGGTGCTGGCCGCCAGCCACGCCGACGACAAGGCGCACCCGGGCCTGTACGTGCTCGAACCCTGGCCGGGGGCGACCCCGGGCCTGCGCGTGCGCTGACCGTGTCACGCGCGCACCGGGCCACCACCGCGTCGACGCCGCGCGCCGACGGCGTCGGCGTGCTGGGGTTGTCGCGCCGCCGCCGCTTCCTCGCGCGCGGCCACCATTGCGGACCTCCTGCGGCCGGCGCTGCCCGTGCCGTCATCCGCCGTCCGGAGGTCCATCTTGCGTCCACATCCCTCGCTGCACCCCTTCCGCCCGCGTCTGCTTGACGCGCTGCGCGGCTACGACCGCGGCCGCCTGCTGGCCGACGTCGGCGCCGGCGTCACCGTCGGCGTCGTCGCGCTGCCACTCGCGATGGCGTTCGCGATCGCCTCCGGCGTCAAGCCCGAGGCCGGCATCTTCACCGCCATCATCGCCGGCTTCCTGATCAGCGCCCTCGGCGGATCGAACGTGCAGATCGGGGGGCCGGCGGGCGCCTTCATCGTCATCGTCTACGGCATCGTCGAGCGCTACGGGCTGGCGAACCTGCTGATCGCCACCTCGCTCGCCGGCGTGCTGCTGTTCGCGATGGGGCTGTTCAAGCTCGGCGTGCTGGTGCGCTACGTGCCGGTGTCGATCGTCATCGGCTTCACCAACGGCATCGCGGTGCTGATCGGGTTGTCGCAGCTGAAGGACTTCCTGGGCCTGGAGACACCCAAGCTGCCGGGGGACTCGTTCTCGATGATCGCCGTGCTCGCCGAGCACCTGCACACCGTCAACCTGACGGCGGTGGCGATCGCCGCGGCGAGCCTGGCGGTGGTCGTCTTCTGGCCCAAGTCCTACACCATGCCGGTGGCGCCGGTGGGGCTGGGCGGGCGGCTGCGGCGGATCGGCGCGCACGTGCCTGGCACCGTCGTCGCGCTCGCCGGCGCGACGATCGCCACCACGCTGCTGGCGCTGCCGGTCGAGACCATCGGCTCGCGCTTCGGCGGCATCCCGCAGGGACTGCCGGCCTTCGAGCTGCCGGAGTTCAGCTGGGCCACCGTGCAGCTGCTGGTGACGCCGACGATCACGATCGCGCTGCTCGGCGCGATCGAGTCGCTGCTGTGCGCGCGCGTGGCCGACAACAGCGCCGACGTGCCGCGCCACGACCCCAACCAGGAGCTGATGGCGCAGGGCGTGGCCAACCTCGTCGTGCCCTTCTTCGGCGGCATCCCGGCCACCGGCACCATCGCGCGCACCGTCACCAACATCCGCGCCGGCGGGCGCACGCCGGTGGCCGGCATCGTGCACGCGGCGACGCTGCTGGCGATCGTGCTGGTCGCCGCGCCGCTGGCGATGAACGTGCCGCTCGCGGCGCTGGCCGGGATCCTGATGTTCGTGGCCTGGAACATGGGCGAGTGGCGGGAGTTCGCCCGCCTGCGCAAGTTCAGCCTCGCCTACCGCACGACGCTGCTCGGCACCTTTGCGACGACGGTGATCTTCGACCTCACGGTGGCGGTGCAGCTCGGCCTCATCCTGGCCTGCCTGTTCTTCATCTGGCGCATGGGTCAGCTGTTCAGCGTCAAGCCGACGCCAGCCGCGCAGGTGCCGCCGGGCGTGCGCGTGTTCGAGCTCTACGGCTCGCTGTTCTTTGGCGCCGTCGGCAAGATCGAGGCCATCGACGCGCAGGTGCCCGACGGCACGCGCGCCGTCGTGCTGGAGATGCACCGCCTGGTGCTGCTCGACACCTCGGGGCTGGACGCGCTCGAGCAGCTCCACCGGACCTTGCGCAAGCGCGGCGTCGCGCTGGTGCTGGCACACGTCAACGAGCAGCCGCTGTCACTGATCCAGCGCAGCGGCTTCGAGGACGACCTGGGTGCCGACCAGATCGTACCGACCGTCGCCGACGCATTTGCCGGCGACGACCCGCTCAGCGCGGGCGGCGCTTCTTCGGCGCCTGCGCCTGCGGCCGCTTGCGAGTCGACCTCGGCTTCAGCGCAGGCAGACGGCGCCAGCGCTTCACGGCCCTGACGCACCCGGCGTCGGCGAAGGCCGCCTGGGCGGCCAGCCAGCCGGCGGCGAAGTGCAGCGCCGGCCGGTCGGCCGGGTCCGCGTTGACGAGGCGCGCGGCGACGTGGTGGCGCGCGACGACGAGGTCGTTCCAGTGGCCGAGCGCGTCCTGCAGCGGACGCAGGGCGCCGAGCTCGGCGGCGAGCGCCTTCGCTGGCCAAAGGCCGGCGCTGAAGTCCAGCAGGTAGCGCAGCCGCTTCAGGCGCTTGCGCAGCCGGTGTCGGTGCGTGTCGTCCAGGCTCGCCCATTTGCGCAGCCCACGCCGCAGCGGCCGGCGCCAGCGCGCGACCGTCGCCATCGCGGCCTCCGACCAGGGCGCGTCGTCGGCCGGCCCGTCGTGGCGCGGCAGCATGACCAGCGACAGCAGCTGCAGCCACAGCGCGGCGGCTGCCGGGGCGCGCAGCGCAGTGGGTGCCGCGTCGGCGCCCGGCACCGGCGCCGGCGGTGGTGGCGCCGGACCGGCCG
>CAZQPN010000340.1:0-3977 GCA_964595215.1 uncultured Rubrivivax sp.
GAGGAGGCGGTCGAGCAGAAGGTGCCTATCGTCAGCTTCTCGGCCACCGGCGGCTCGCGCATGCAGGAGGGGCTGCTGAGCCAGCTGCAGATTGAGAAGACGAACGCCGCGCTGACGCGGCTGGCGGCCGCCAGGCTGCCCTACATCAGCGTGCTGACCGACCCGACGATGGGTGGCGTGTCGGCCAGCTTCGCCTTCATGGGCGACGTCGTCATCGCCGAGCCGAGGGCGCTGATCGGCTTCGCCGGCCCGCGCGTGATCGAGAACACCGTGCGCGAGAAGCTGCCCGAGGGCTTCCAGCGCGCCGAGTTCCTGCAGACCAAGGGTGCGATCGACATGATCGTCGACCGGCGCGAACTGCGCGCCACGGTGGCCGGTCTGCTGGCCAAGCTGCAGCGGTTGAGCGCCGACGCCGTCGCCGCGTGACGGCCGGCCCGCGCGCGACGGCTTTCGCCACCCGCTCCGCGTTCCCGCGATGAGCACGCCGCGCACGCTGGCGGACTGGCTGGCGCACGCCGAGCGCCTGCACCCGACAGCGATCGACATGACGCTCGAGCGCGTGCGCGCGGTCGCCAGTCGGCTGGCGCTGCGCTTCGATGTCCCCGTCATCACGGTGGCCGGCACCAACGGCAAGGGCTCGACCTGCGCGATGATCGAGGCGATCGCGCGGCAGGCCGGCTATCGGACCGGCCTGTACAGCAAGCCGCACCTCGTGCACTTCGAGGAGCGTTGCCGCGTCGACGGGGTACCGGTTGCGGCCGACGCGCTGCTGCCGCACTTCGAGGCCGTGGAGGCCGCGCGCGGCGACACCACGCTGACCTACTTCGAGTTCACGACGCTGGCCATCCTGCGGCTCCTCGGCGAGGCGCCGCTCGACCTCGTGATCCTCGAGGTCGGCCTCGGCGGGCGGCTGGACGCGGTCAACGTGATCGACGCCGACGCCGTCGTCATCACCAGCATCGACATCGACCACGTCGACTACCTGGGCCCGGACCGCGAGTCGATCGGTCGCGAGAAGGCGCACGTGATGCGGCCCGGGCGGCCGGCCATCGTCAGCGACCCGCTGCCGCCGGCGAGCGTGCTCGTGCACGCCGAGGCGATCGGCGCCGACCTGTGGCGGGTCGGGCGCGACTTCAACCACACCGGCGACCGCCAGCAGTGGTCCTGGGCCGGGCGCGGGCGCCGCTACCACGGCCTGGCCTACCCGGCGCTGCGTGGCGCCAACCAGCTGCTCAACGCGGCGGGTGCCATCGCGGCGCTGGAGTCGCTGCGCGACCGGCTGCCGATCACGGCGCAGTCGGTGCGAAACGGGCTGGCGCTGGTCGAGCTGCCGGGGCGCTTCCAGATCGTCCCGGGCCAGCCTACGCTGGTGCTGGATGTCGCGCACAACGCGCAGTCGGTGGCCGCGCTGGCGCGCAACCTCGACGCGATGGGCTTCTACCCGCGCACGCACGCGGTGTTCGGCGCCATGCGCGACAAGGCCTTGGGCGAGATCGTGGCGCAGATGGCGCCGCTGGTCGACCATTGGCATTTCTGCGACCTGCCGCCCGCGCGTGCCGCGCGGGCGGCGGACCTCGCATCGCTGCCACGGCCGCCCGGTCCCGGTGGCACGTCGGCGCTGGTGAGCGCGCACGCCTCGCCGGCGGTGGCGCTGGCCGCAGCGGTCGCCGCGGCGGAGCCGGTTGATAGAATCGTGGTGTTCGGCTCCTTCTACACCGTCGGTGGCGTGCTGGAAGCGGGGCTGCCTCGCCTGGGCGCGCCTCACGGAGCCCCGGCGCCTTAGCCGCCGGTCGCGACCGGAACCTCCGCCCGTCGACCCCCGCCACCCTTCCGATGCTCTGCTGAGCGACTCTTGCATGGCCTGGCCCTCCCTGTTCCGCCGCAAGCCGCCCGCCGAGCCGTCGCCGCACCCTGCGGCGCGCCAGGCCGCCCGCGGTCGCGCAGGCACGGCCGAGTCAAACGTGCCCGACGTCGAGCAGGCCCGCACGCGGGCACGGCGCCGGTTGATCGGTGCCACGGTACTGCTGGGGATCGGCATCATCGCCTTCCCGCTGCTGTTCGAGACCGAGCCGCGGCCGATCCCTGTCGATCTGCCGATCGAGATTCCGCGCCCTGACGCGGTGCCGCCGCTGGCGCTGCCGTCGGCGTCCTCCGGGGTGTCGTCGGGAACGGTGGCCGAGCCCGCCGGCGTCGCGCCCACGCCGGCCCCGGTGGCGGCCGCGCCGGCGCCTGCCGCGGAGCCGGCCGCGGCACAGGGGGCCGCGCCGAAGGAGGTGCCGAAGGAAGCGACCCCGGAGCCGCCGAGGGCGGCGAACCCCGCACCCACCCCCGCACCCGCACCGGATGGAGCGCGAGCACAGGCGTTGCTCGAGGGGCGGCCGGCGGCGGGCGCCCAGACCGCGCCGGCGCTGGACCCGGCGCCGACGGCCGCATCCGTCGCCACGCGATTCGTCGTCCAGGTCGGCGCCTTCGCCGACGACAGCGCCGCACGTGCGGTACGCGCACGGGTCGAGCGCCTCGGCCTGCGCACCTACACGCAGGTCGTCAAGGTCGACGCCGGGGACCGCACGCGCGTGCGCATCGGCCCCTTCGACGACCGTGCGAAGGCCGACGACGTGGCCGATCGCCTGAAGCAGGCCGGCCTGCCGGCCGTGGTGCTGCGCTTGTGATCGGCCAGATCGGCCTGGTCGACATCGGCATGCTGCTGGTGCTGGCGGTGTCGGTGATGGTCGGGCTGGTGCGTGGCCTCGTGTTCGAGGTGCTGTCGCTGGCGGGCTGGGTCGCCGCGTACTTCGTCGCCAGCTGGTTCGCCGCCGACGCCGCTGTCGCATTGCCGCTCGGCACACTCGGGGCGGCAGCGCAGCGCAGCGTTGCCTTCGGCGTGCTGTTCATCGCCACGCTGATCGCCTGGACGCTGCTGGCGCGGCTGGTCCGGCTGCTGCTGCACGCCACGCCGCTGTCGTTCATCGACCGTGCCGGCGGGGGTGCCTTCGGCATCCTGCGCGGCGCCGTGCTGCTGTTGGTGCTGGCCACCGCCGTGCGCTACACGCCGGCCTCACAATCGCTGTTGTGGCAGACCTCGGTCGGCGCCACCTGGCTCGGCCAGCTGGTCGGGATCATCGAGCCGTGGCTGCCCGGGGTGGTGCGCCCCGCGCCGCAGGCCGTCTTCGGGAACTGAAATCATGTGCGGCATCGTCGGTGTCATCTCGAGCGAACCGGTCAACCAGCTGATCTACGACGCGCTGCTGCTGTTGCAGCACCGCGGGCAGGACGCGGCTGGCATCGTCACGATGCAGGGCACACGCTGCTACATGCACAAGGCGCGCGGCATGGTGCGGGACGTTTTCCGCACCCGCAACATGCGCGCGCTGCCCGGCAACGTCGGTCTCGGCCAGGTCCGCTACCCGACCGCCGGCAACGCCTACAGCGAAGAGGAGGCGCAGCCCTTCTACGTCAACGCGCCGTTCGGCATCGTGCTGGTGCACAACGGCAACCTGACGAACGCGCCCGCGCTCAAGCAGCAGCTGTTCGACATCGACCGCCGCCACATCAACACCGACAGCGACACCGAGGTGCTGATCAACGTGCTGGCGCACGAGCTCGAGCTCGCGGCGCGGGACCTGCCGCTGACGACCGACGAAGTCTTTCGCGCCGTCGCCGCGGTGCACCGGCGCATCAAGGGCTCGTACGCGGTGATCGCGCTGATCGCCGGCCACGGGCTGCTGGCCTTCCGCGACCCGTACGGCATCCGGCCGCTGTGCGTCAGCGTCGGGCTCGGTGCCGACGGCGCACAGGAGGTCATGGTTGCCAGCGAGACGGTGGCCATCGAGGGCACCGGCCACCGCGTCGCGCGCGACGTCGCGCCGGGCGAGGCGGTGTTCGTCGACCTCGCCGGCCGCATGCACGCCCGCCAGTGCGCCGAGCGGCCGCGCCACTACCCGTGCATGTTCGAGTACGTCTACCTGGCGCGTCCCGAC
>CAZQPN010000341.1:0-3969 GCA_964595215.1 uncultured Rubrivivax sp.
TGCCGCGCCTGCCGTCGGGCTACTTCGGCATGTTCCTGCTGGCCTACCTGCCGCCACTGTGGTTCCGCGTCATGGACCCGCGCGTCGTGCAAGCGGTGCGTGGTCGGGCGGAGTGCATCAACTTCCTGCCGGCGCGGCGGGAGGCATTGATGCGGCGCCATGGGCTGGCGCCCGCCGCGGGCACCTGACGCGTCCGCGACGCGACAGGCTCAGTCGGCAGCCGCGGTGCGGCTGCGCCACGGCGTCCAGACCACGCCGATACCGACGGCGAGCTCGGCGCGATCCGCCAGCAGCGGGCTGCCGGCGTTCGCTGCGCCGTGCAGCGACATCGCGCGGGCGGTGGCGAACCACGACCAGTCGCGGCTCGCGCGGTGGGACAGCGTGGCGCCGACGATCGTGCCGAGGTAGCCGGCGCGGGCGCGCCACGCGGGGCGGGTGGCCGTCGCCTGTGACGGCGTCACTTCGTAGAAATACGCTGCCGCGTCGCGGCTGCCCCAGCTCGGCTGCAGCGACAGCGTCAGCCTCGCCGGCGTGCCGGCGACGCGGTCCAGGCGCCAGCGCAGCTCGGGGTCGACGCTGAACCCGTGGCGGTCGACCGTGCTGAAGTCGGTCGACACCAGCGCGCGCAGCTTGAGGTGCAGCGTCGGCCCGTCGCTGCGGCGCTGCCAACCCTTGTAGACCCACTGCGGGCCGACGCCAAAGAGGAAGTCGAGCGCCGGCATGCCCTCGCGCAGCCGGTTGTCGCGGGCGTCGAAGGCGCCACTGGCCGTCACGTCGAACTCCCAGTCCGGGCGGTCGAAGACGCGCCCGCGCACGCCCTGCTGATCGATGCGCAACACCGGGCCGCGGTAGACGACGAAGGGCAGCGCGATGGCACGCGTGCGCGATTGCCCGGCGCCCGGGTAGTCCGGCACGTGGCCGACCCCGGCGGCGACGCCGACCTCCCAGCGCGGCAGCGCGGCGTCGGCGATCTCGCCCGACCCTGCAACCGGATCGGCAGGCCCGGCGGCGGCGGCCACCGCTGCAATCCCGGCCAGCGCGAGGCCCAGGCCGGCGGCCCGGGCGGAAAGCCATGCGGCGCGCGGACCGCTCACCGCGTCATCCAGCGCCGGCTGGCGACGCTCAGCGAGTCCACCAGCGCCACCAGCAGCAGCATCGCGCCGAGGATGGTGCAGGTCTTGCCCATCTGGAACAGGCCCATGTGGAAGGCCAGCAGCTGCCCGAGCCCGCCGGCGCCGACCACGCCCAGCACGGCGGCGGCGCGGATGTTGTTCTCCCAGCGGTACAGCGTGTAGCTCAGCAGCTGGGGCAGGACCTGCGGCAGCGTCGCGTAGAGGAACACGCGCAGCGGCCCGACGCCCTGCACGCGCAGCGCGTCGCCGGGGCCGCTGGGGGCGTTCTCCACCGCCTCGGCGAACAGCCGGCCGAGCACGCCGGTGGTGTGCAGCGCCAGCGCCAGCGTGCCGGCGAAGGGCCCGAGGCCGGCGCTGATCAGCAGCAGCGCCGCCCACACCAGCTCGGGGATGGAGCGCAGCGCGTTGAGCACCAGCCGCGTCGGCGCGCGGCCGAGCGCGCGGTCGCCGGCATGCAGCCGGCTCGCGGGCAGCGCCAGCACGAGGCCGCCGGCGGCCGCCAGCGCCGTCCCCAGCGCCGACATTGCCAGCGTCTCCCAGGCGCCGATCCACACCTTGTGCACGAAGGTCGGCTCGAGGTCGGGCGGGAAGAACTCGCCGACGAAGCGGCCCATGCTGCGCGCCGCCTCGAGCGACAGGAACTGCCCCCACTGCAGGTCCAGCGACCAGAAGCTCGCCACCACCAGCAGGGCGATCGCGGCGCTGAACCAGCAGGCCTTGCAGCGGGCGTCGAACAGCCGCGGCGGCAGGCGGTAGGGCGGGTTGGCGGCGTGGCGGTCCATGGTCACCCCAGCGCCTTGCGCAGCCCGGCGCTGACGCGGTCGGCCAGCGCCACGAGCCCGATGAAGACCAGCAGCATGGTGGCCACCTCGCCGCCCTCGAACATCTTCATCGAGTTGTCCAGCTGCTGGCCCAGGCCTCCGGCGCCGATGAAGCCGAGCACGACCGACGAGCGGATCGCGCACTCCCAGCGGTAGACGGTGTAGCTGGTGAGCTCGGCGGCGTTGTTCGGCAGCAGGCCGTAGAAGAAGGCCTGCAGGCGGCCGCTGCCGTTGCGCATCAGCGTCGCCGAGGCGTGCGTGTCGCCCGATTCGAGGATCTCGGCGTAGACCTTGCCGAGCATGCCACCGTAGGTCAGCGCGATGGCCAGCACGCCGGCGGTCGGCCCGAGGCCGACGACGCGCACGAACACCAGCGCCCACACCAGCTCGGGAACGGAGCGCAGCACGATCAGCGCCCAGCGTGCGCCATGGCGCAGCAGCGCCGGCAACGGCGCCATGCGCCCGGTGGGCGAGGCCAGTGCCGAGATCGACAGCGCGCGCGTGGCCACCAGTGTCAGCGGGATCGCCACCCCCAGCGCCAGCGTGACGCCTGCGGTGGCGATGGCCACCGTGCGCCAGGTCTCGCGCGCGACCATGGTCAGGAACTCGACATCGTGCGCGAGCGGAAAGAAGGTGCCGAGGAACTGCGCGCTGACCTTGAGGTTGTCGGGCTCGACGAGCACCCAGGGCCTGAACTCGGTGGCCACCATCAGCGGCCACAGCAGGACCAGCGCGGCGCCGGTCCAGAACACGCGGGCCAGCCAGGCCGGATCGCGCGTCGGGGCGGGCAGCGGGCGGGCGGTGGCGGTCATGCCGGTGGGGACGGCGGCGAGGGCAGCGCGTCAGCGGCAGTGCATCACCGCCGGCGCGGCCGCTGCCGGGGGGCTGTCGGCGACCGCCGGCGGCGCGCCGTGCAGCTCGTGCTCGTGCTGCGCATACAGGCGCGCCAGCTGTTCGCGCGTGACCTGCGCGGCCGGCAGGTCGAAGGCCAGGCGACCGTCGCGCAGCCCGACGATGCGCGGGAAGCTCGCCAGCGCGACGTCGACCTGGTGCAGCGTGGCCACCAGCGTGCGCCCGCCTTCGCGTGCCGCGTCCACCAGGGTCGCGATGGCCTGCGCGGAGCGCGTCGGGTCGAGTGCCGACAGCGGCTCGTCGACCAGCCACAGCCCGGCCGGCGCCAGCAGCGCGCGCGCCAGGCCGACGCGCTGGCGCTCACCGCCCGACAGGCGGTCGACGCGCTCGAACAGTTTGTCGGCGAGGTCGAAGCGGTCCAGCGCCGCGTGCGCGCCGGGGATGTCGTCCGGATAGAAGAGCGAGCGCAGGCTGACCGCCAGGCTCTGAGCCGGCAGCCGGCCCGCGAGCACCGCGGTGACGACACGCTGGCGCGGCGGCAGCGGCGGCACCTGGGGCGCCAGGAAGAGGCGCCCGCGCAGCCGCTGCAGCGCCGGCCGCGGGAGCGCCCAGGGGTCGGTGCCGTCGAGTTGCAGCCTGCCCTGCACCGGCTGCATCGCGCAGGCGAGCACCTGCAGCAGCGTCGTCTTGCCGGCCCCCGAAGGTCCGATGACGGCCAGCTGCTCGCCGGCGGCGACCGCCAGGTCCAGCGGCCCGAGCGCCACCGGCGCGCCCGGGCGCGCGGCCGGGTGCCGGGCGGCGACGCCGCTCAGCGTGATCGGCATCGACGGCACGGGCGCGGCCGCGTCAGAGCAGACCGGCGCTGCGCGCGGCAGACTCCAGGCCCTGGTAGTTGGCCGGGTCGGTGGCGATGTAGCGGGTGGCGCGGTTCAGGCGCAGGATCTCGGCGTGCGCCGGGTTGGCCGGGTCCAGCGCCAGCAGCGCGGCCTTCAGGCGCTCGCGCAACTCGGCCGGCATGTCGGCGTGCACCGACCAGTTGTAGTTGAAGTAGGGCGGCGTCGTGTAGAAGACGTCGACCGCCTTGGTATCCACCTTGTTTTCGCTGACGAACGTGCGACACACCGTGATGTCCAGCGCCGCGGCGTCGACCTTGCCGCTGACGA
>CAZQPN010000342.1:0-3965 GCA_964595215.1 uncultured Rubrivivax sp.
CACCGATCCGGCGTTGGAGGGCGCCGACTCGATCGCGCTGCTGGCCGAGGCGGCACGGCGCGTTCGCGCCGCGGGCTGGGCGATCGGCAACGTCGACGCCACCATCGTCGCTCAGGCGCCGAAGATGGCACCGCACGTCGGCGCGATGTGCGAGCGCCTGGCCGGCGCGCTGGGCGTGGCGCCGGGCCAGGTCAACGTCAAGGCCAAGACGGCCGAGAAGATGGGGCCGGTGGGCGAGGGGCGCGCGATCGAGGCGCGCGCCGTCTGCCTGCTGCTGGCGCTGCGTTGAGGCGCCGGCTGCGCCCAGCCCGCCCACTGCCGCCGCGGTGGGCCAAAGCGGCAGCCACCGCGTCAGGCGACGTTGACCGCGATGCGCCGCGGCTGCGCGTGCTCGGCCTTCGGGATGCGCACCCGCAGCACGCCGTGCGACAGCTCGGCACCGACCTTGTCGGCGTCAAGCTCCTTGCTCAGCGTGAAGGTGCGGCGGTAGCGCGACAGACCGACCTCGGCGTGCGTCGGCGACATGCCCTCGGGCACCGTCAGCACGGCCTCGGCCTCGATCTGCAGCTGGTCGCCTTCGACGCGCAGGCTCAGGCGGTCCTTGGGCACGCCCGGCAGGTCGGCGTACAGCGTGATGCCGGTCGGATCCTCGACGACGTCCACCGGCGGCAGCAGCGCCGGCTCTTCGCGCGTGGCGCGCTCGTCCTTCTTCACTTGGGTCAGGTCAGACATGGGTTTCTCCTCGATGGATGGCGACGGACCGTGCGCTCACTGCACTTCGATGCGGCGCGGCTGGGCCGACGCGCGCCGCTGCACGCTGACGTGCAGCACACCGTCGCGGTAGTCGGCCTTCACCGCGTTCGGATCGATGTCGTCGGGCAGGCTGACGACGCGCCGGAAGCGGCCGGTGAAGCGCTCGTTCAGGTGAAGCGTGGTCTTGGCGTCGCTGCCTGCCGGCAGGGCGCTGGCGCGTTCGCCGGACACGGTGAGCACGCCGCGGTCGAGGTTGACCTCGATCGACGCCGGGTCCATGCCGGGCGCGAAGGCGTAGACCTCGACCGAGCCCGGCGTGCTGCCGACGTTGAGCGCCGGGTAGCCGCCGCGGCCCAGGCCGCGGATGCTCGGCGACGGCTCGAAGAAACCCGTCACGTCGCGCTGGAGGCGGTCCAGCTCGGCGAACAGGTCGCGCGGGAACAGGGTGCGGTACATATGTCCTCCAAACGGTGGCAAGTCGGTGTGCGGCATCGGACCTGGGTGACCCGGGCCATGCCGGACACCGGCCGATGTCCTTGAGCTAAGGGCGCGGGCGCCGCGTTTCAAGGGGTGCGGCGGGGATGGCCAGGGGGCTTGCAGGTGCAGGCTTGCGCCATGTCAAGCGCCGCCTTGAAGCGAGGTGCGAACGTCGCCACATGCATCCCAACTGGCATTAGGAGGGCGTTCGCCCGTGGAGTTCAAGGATTACTACGCCGTGCTTGGCGTGCCGCGCGACGCCACCGCCGACCAGATCAAGAAGGCGTGGCGGCAGATGGCGCGCAAGTACCACCCGGACGTCAGCAAGGAGGCGGACGCGGCCGCGCGGATGAGCGAGGTCAACGAGGCCAACGAGGTGCTGTCCGACCCCGAGAAGCGCGCCGCCTACGATGCGCTGGCGCGCGGCCACCGCGGTGGCGAGCGCTTCACGCCGCCACCGGACTGGGACGCCGGCTTCGAGTTCCGCGGTGGCGCGGCCGGTGGCGGTGCGGATGGCGGCGCCGACTTCAGCGACTTCTTCGCCGAGCTGTTCGGCCGCGCCGCGCAGGCCCGGTCGTCGGGTGCGCGCGGGGCCGGCCACGGTGGGGGCCCTGCGCGCGGCGAGGACCACCACGCCAAGATCGTGCTCGACCTCGAGGACGCCTGGCGCGGCGCAATGCGCCAGGTCCAGTTGCGCAGCCCGCGCCTGGGCGCCGACGGTCGCGTCGTGCTCGACGAGCGCACGCTGGACGTGCGCATCCCGGCCGGCGTGCGCCCGGGGCAGCTGATCCGCCTGGCCGGGCAGGGGGGCGCCGGTGCACCGGCCGGCGACCTCTTCCTCGAGGTGATGTTCCGCCCGCACCCGCGCTTTCGGCTCGACGGCGGCACGCTGGTGGCCGATCTGCCGCTGGCGCCCTGGGAGGCGGCGCTCGGCGCCGTCGTGCCGGTGACGCTGCCGGACGGCAGCGCACTGAAGGTGCGCGTGCCCGCCGGAGCGCAGGGCGGGCAGACGCTGACGGTGCGCGGCCGCGGCCTGCCCGGGGCGACGCCGGGCGATCTCGAGCTGACGCTGAGCATCGTGCTGCCGAGCGCCCACGACCCGCGCGCGCGTAGGCACTATGAGGCGATGGCAGGGGAGCTGGCCGATTTCGACGCCCGCGCGCAGGCCGCGGCCGATCGTCAGGCAAGCCACGCAAAGGAGGCCGGGCGATGACCGACCACACAGGGGCCGGCCTGGCGCCGGCCGACGAGGCCCTGCTGACGCTGGAAGAATTGTGTGCGCTCGGTGCCGTGTCGGTGCAATGGGTGCAGGTGCGGGTCGAGGAGGGCCTGCTGCCCGCGCGCGGCGACCGCCCGCGGACCTGGCGCTTCGACGCCGTCGCGCTGGCCCGCGTGCGCCGCATGGCGGTCGTCGAGCGCGGCTTCGACGCCGCGCCTGAGTTGGCGGCGCTGGTGGCCGATCTCGAGGACGAGATCGAGCGCCTGCGCTGCCGGCTGCGCCGGGCCGGGCTGGAGTAAGCTGCCCGCACCGTGCCTGCCAAGAACCCCGCCGGGCGATCCGACCCGAACCCGTCGTCGCCCCCCGGACGACCCGACCCGCGCAGCCGCCAGACCCAGTGGAACGTCGGCTACTGGCTGCTCGCGCTGCTGGCGCTGCTGTCGCTGCAGAGCCTGTGGCAGGCGCAGAACACGGTCGAGGTCGTGCCCTACAGCGCCTTCGAGCAGGCGTTGGCCGACGGCCGCGTGGCCGAGGTGGTGGTGCGCGAGACCACCGTCACCGGCGTCCTGAAGTCGCCCGACGCCGGCGGCAAGAGCGTCATCGTCGCCAACCGTGTCGAGCCCGACCTGGCGGCGCGGCTGTCCCAATACGACGTGCCCTACACGCGGATCGTCGAGAGCACGCTGCTGCGCGACCTGCTGTCGTGGGTCGTGCCGGCGGCGGTGTTCTTCGGGCTGTGGTTCTTCGTCATCCGGCGGGTGGTCGAGAAGCAGGGCGGCATGGGCGGGCTCGGTGGCTTCATGTCGATCGGCAAGAGCCACGCCAAGGTCTACGTCGAGAGCGACACCGGCGTCACGTTTGCCGACGTCGCCGGCGTCGACGAGGCCAAGGCCGAGCTGCAGGAGATCGTCGCCTTCCTGAAGGACCCGCAGGGCTACGGACGGCTGGGCGCGCGCATGCCCAAGGGCGTGCTGTTGGTCGGCCCGCCGGGCACCGGCAAGACGCTGCTGGCCAAGGCGGTGGCCGGCGAGGCCGGCGTGCCCTTCTTCAGCATCAGCGGCAGCGAGTTCGTCGAGATGTTCGTCGGCGTCGGCGCGGCGCGCGTGCGCGATCTGTTCGAGCAGGCGCGCGCCAAGGCGCCGGCCATCATCTTCGTCGACGAGCTCGATGCGCTCGGCCGCGCGCGCGGCAGCATGGGTGGCCTCGGCGGCCACGACGAGCGCGAGCAGACGCTCAACCAGCTGCTGGCCGAGCTCGACGGGTTCGACACCGCCGGCGGCCTGGTGCTGCTGGCGGCCACCAACCGGCCCGAGGTGCTGGACCCGGCCCTGCTGCGCGCCGGCCGCTTCGACCGCCAGGTGCTGGTCGACCGGCCGGACAAGGCCGGGCGGGCGCAGATCCTGCGCGTGCACGTCAAGAAGATCCGCCTGGCCGCCGGCGCCGACCTGGACCAGGTGGCGGCGCTGACGACGGGCTTCTCGGGCGCCGACCTGGCCAACCTGGTCAACGAGGCGGC
>CAZQPN010000343.1:0-3954 GCA_964595215.1 uncultured Rubrivivax sp.
CTCCATCACGGCCACGCACGAGTTCGTCGTGCCGAGGTCGATGCCGATGATCTTTGCCATGCGGATCTCTCCTGAGTCTGTAATCTGGTTGTTCCGGAATTGCGGACAACTCGGGTGGTTTCAAGCCCCGGCGACGGCCGGCGACGTCATTTGGGCGCAGCGACCGTGACGAGCGCCGGGCGCAGCACGCGGTCGGCGATCAGATAGCCCTTCTGCAGCACCGCGACCACGGTGTTGGCCTCCTGGTCAGCCGGCACGACGCTGATGGCCTGATGCTGGTGGGGGTCGAACTTCGTCGCCACGGGCGGGTTGATCGGCACCACCTTGTTGCGCTCCAGCGCCTGCAGCAACTGGCGCAGCGTCGCGTGCACGCCCTCGAGCAGCTGCTCGGGCGTGGCGTTCTCGATCGTGATCGCCGCTTCCAGGCTGTCGGCGACCGGCAGCAGGCTCTCGGCGAAGGACTCGACGGCGAATTTGCGCGCCTTGGCCATCTCCTCATCGGCGCGACGGCGGGTGTTCTCGGCCTCCGCCTTGGCGCGCAGGTAGGCGTCGGACACCTCGGCATGGCGCGCCTGCAGTGCGGCCAACTCCTCGGCGGCGGATGCCGGCGCGCCGGGCGCGGCATCGAACGACTGGGCCGCGGCGTCGGCCTGCGAGACGGGGTTCGGGTCGGGTTCGGAGGGGTTCATGTCCATACGGGCAACGGGGTTCTAGGAGAGATGGGGACGCCGGATCCTCTTTCAAGGGTGCGCGCCGACTGGGCGGCGTCACCGGCGAACCCGGCGAACCCGGCGGGAGGCCGGTGCTCAGTCGTCGTCGATCGACGCGCTCCAGCGGCGCCAGGTCGGCCTTGCGGCATCTCCGGCATCGATCTGGGTGCGGTCGATCAGCCGGCGGTCACGCTTGGTCGGCCGCCCCTTGGCGATCGCCAGCGCCGGCTCGGCGGCGAGGCGGCGCACGTCGGCGGCCTCGCGGCGCGCCTGCATGCTCTCGGGCGTCTCTTCATAGAGCGTCTGCGCCAGCGGCGCGGGGCCGCGAACCACGCTGCAGGCCCGCACGACGACGGTGCGCCAGACGGCGTCCTGGCAGACCTCGACACGGTCACCTGCCTTCAACTCGCGCGCCGGCTTGGCGGGCTGCCCGGAGACCCGGACGCGCCCGCGTTCGACCTCGGTGGCCGCCAGTGCGCGCGTCTTAAACAGCCGCGCGGCCCACAGCCACTTGTCCAGCCGCAGCCGATCGACCAGCGGGAGCTCGGTCACGGGGCCGGCGTCAGTCGGCGGCGCCGAGGGCCAGCGCCCGCTCGCGCTGGCGCGCCCGCTCGGCGGCGCCGGCTTCGTCGCGTCCGGCCGCCGTGGGCCAGCCCTGCAGGTGACGCAGGCTGACGTCGGCCAGGGCCTCGATGAAGGCCGGGCGCGCGTTCAGGCAGTCGATGTAGCGGAATTCGCTGCCGCCGGCCTCGACGAAGGCCTCGCGCGCTTCCTGAGCGATCTCCTCCAGCGTCTCCAGGCAGTCGGCCGTGAGCGTCGGCTCGGTGTAGGGCTCGAGCCAGCGTGCCTTGCCGAAGCGGCTCTGGAAGGTGACGAGCAGCGTGTCCTTCGACAGGTCGAGGGCCTCGCCGAGCAGACGCGCCGTCTTGTGGCACTGGCAGTGGTAGGGGTCGCCCAGCATCAGCGAGCGGTGGGGAACGCCGTGGAAGCTGAGCACCAGCCGCTCGGCCCGGCCATGCGCGGCCCAGTGGTCCCGCACTCGTTCGGCCAGTGCCCCGATGTAGCTCGGGTCGTCGTGGTACTCGCCGACGAAGCGCAGCTCGGGCACGCGTCGCGCCTGCTGCGCCCACTGCATGACCTTGTCGCCGACGCTGGCCGTCGTCGCCGCAGCGTACTGCGGGTACATCGGCAGCACCAGCACGCGGGTGACACCCTCTGCACGCAGGCTGTCCATCACGGACGGGATCGACGGCCGACCGTAACGCATCGCCGAGCGAACGACGACGTCATGCCCCCGGTCGGCCAGCCGCGTTTGCAGAGCGGCTGCCTGGCGCAAAGTCCAGACCGCGAGCGGCGATCCCTCGTCGGTCCAGACGGTCGCGTACTTGGCCGCCGAGCGCGCCGGTCGCGTCCGCAGGATGATGCCGTGCAGGATGGGCCACCAGGCCAGGCGCGGGATCTCGACGACGCGCGGGTCGCTGAGAAATTCGGCCAGGTAGCGGCGCAGCGCCGGGGCCGTCGGGGCGTCGGGCGTGCCGAGGTTGACCAGCAGCACGGCAGTGCGCTCGGCGCTGCCATGGCGGTAAGTGGGTTCGGTACGAAAGCTCATTCGGGCGTGGCCTGCCGGGCGCGGGCGTGGACGAAGCCGCGCAGTGCCGCCCGGACGTCGTCCAGCCTGACAGGCTTGGACCAGCAGCTGTCGTAGCCGGCCGCCTCTGCAAGGGCGGCGACGTCGCTCAGCAGTTCGGCGGTACACAGGACGGCCGGGAGTCGGGGCTGACCGGCCGCCTCGCGCAGGCGCGGCAGCAGCGTCAGGCCGTCGCCGTCGGGCAGGTGCATGTCGACGACGAGCAGCTGCGGTGCCCATTGCGCCGCCAGTGCGAGTGCCTCCGCGGCGGTCTCGGCGAAGCAGGCCTCGATGTTGCCGGCCAGCCGGCAGACCTCATCGAGCAACAGGGCGTTGATGCGGTCGTCGTCGACGCACAGCACGCGCATCGGGGACGCGCTCACCCGGCGCCTCGCGACCAGGCGATGCCCGCCCCAGTGCCGGCGGCGGCATGGAGCGTTCCGACACGCACGACCTCGAAGTGCACCCGCGGCGCGCCGGCATCGCTCGGCGATCCACCCAAGCCGATGGTGCCGCTGCCCATCAGCGTGCAGCTGCCGCGGCGCAGGCTGACGATCTCGCCGGAGGCGAAGCGCACGTAGGTGCCGTTGAAGCTGAGGTCGGTCAGCTGCAGGCTGCCGCCGCGCGTGTCGACGCGGCAGTGCGAGCGCGAGACCCGCGAGTCGTCGACACGGAAGACCGACTCCGGACTGCGCCCGAGGATGACCGGGAACTGATCGCCAGCGAAGAGGCGCTCGACCCCGTTCCAGCGCAGTTGCAGGCCGTCGGGCTCGGCAACGAGGGGGGCGACGTCGCCGAACTGGGTCGCGACCTGGTCGGCGGAGCGGCGCCCGCCCAGCACGTGCACCTGCACCGGCTCGGCGCGCCCGCGCAGCGCGATGCGGTCCAGGCTGCGCCAGCGGGGCCGCTGGTCGGTCGGCAGGCCGAGCAGCACCTCGACGGTGATCAGGGTCTCGTTGTCGCCGGCATGGTCCAGCAGACGTGCCGCGACGTTGACTGCGTCGCCAAAGGCATCGTCGCCCATCTCGACGACCTCGCCGTGCGCGGCCGTGACCTGCAGCTTCAGGCCGCGCAGGCCGGCCGAAGCGCCGCGCTGGTCACCGCGGCGCACCATCGCGTCGAGCACGTCGTGCATGCGGGCAGCGGCCTTGACGGTGTCCGCGGGCGTCTCGAACAGCGCCATCAGGCCGTCGCCCAGGGTCTTGACCACGCGGCCCCGCAAGGCCGTCACCGGGGCGCACAGCGCTGCCACGCAGTGCGTGACGACCGATGTCGCCTCGGCGTTGCCCAGCGTCTCGAAGAGCGCCGTGCTGCCGCGCAGGTCGGCAAACAGGACGGTGCGGTCGGAGATCCGGGTCATGGGTGGGCAAAGTTTAACGGCAGCCCAAGAAAAAGCCCGGCGCGGCCGGGCTCTGTCACTTCGCCGTCGGCGTCGTCAGAGATTGTCCAGGTAGGTGCGCAGCTTGTCCGAACGGCTCGGGTGCTTGAGCTTGCGGATCGCCTTGGCCTCGATCTGGCGGATGCGCTCGCGCGTGACATCGAACTGCTTGCCGACCTCCTCGAGCGTGTGGTCGGTGCTCATCTCGATGCCGAAGCGCATGCGCAGCACCTTGGCCT
>CAZQPN010000344.1:0-3645 GCA_964595215.1 uncultured Rubrivivax sp.
CGGCGTCGGCCGCGGCGCCGCTCCGCGGCGACAGCGCCGCCGGCGCGCGCACCGCCGCCCGCACTGCCGCCCGCGCTGCCGCCCGTTGACGGCCACGCCGATGTACCGGGCCGCACAGGCACGTCGCACCACGGGCCTCCTGTGGTCGGTGTCGCTGCTGTCCATCGTGCTGGCGGCGGCGGCGGCCTGGTGGTTCACGCACGACCGCCTGCGGGCCGCACTCGACGAAGGGCAGCGACAGGTGGCGGGCCACGCCGGCGGCGCGGTCGCGTCGCTCAACCGGGCCCTGCTCGACATCGACCTGCTGCTCGGCGGGGCCGGGCAGGTCGTGCAGCAGGGCGCGCAGGCCGGCCCGCTGCAGGCGGCGTCGCTGGCGCCGGCGCTGGCGGCGCTGACCGACCGCAACCTGATGATCGACGGCGTTGCGGTCGTCGACGGCAGCGGGCGGGTCCGCCTGTCGTCGCGTCCCGGCATCGTCGGGCGCACGCTGCCGCTGCCCGCCGGCTTTGCCGGCGCCGTGCTCGCGCAGCGCATCCCCGGCATGCTGCTCAGCCCGCCGGGCCTGAACCTGTCGAACGCCGAGCGGGTCCTGCACGCCGCGCGGCCGGTCGACCTGCCAGGCGGCGAGCGCTGGCTCGTCGTCGCCGAGCTGCCGCTGTCGGCGCTCGTCGGCCTGATCGGGCCGGCGGTGGACGTGCCGGGGCTGGTCGTCGTGCTCGAGCGCGACGACGGCACGCTGCTGGCCAGCCATCCGCGCGACGAGCGCGCGGCGGGCCGTGTGTCGCCGCCCGCGGGCGACGCCGGCCGCGCCAGTGCCGTCGCCGTCGAACACGTCGCCGCGGGCGCCGACCCGCTCAGCGGGGCGCCGGCCCTGGTCACCTGGCGACCCACGCTGTACCGCCAGCTCCGCATCGGCGCCAGCCTGCAGGAGGCGGCGGTGCTGGCCAGGCCGCGCCAGGAACGGACGGCCGCCTGGGCGGTCGTGGCATTGATCGCGCTGCTGACGCTGACCGGCACGGCGCTGTCGCGCCGCACCGTGGCCTCGCTGGCCGCGGCACGCGTCGAGCTGCAAGCGTCCAAGGCCCTGCTCGACCAGGCGCTCGGCGCCATGGCCGAGGGTTTCCTGCTGTGCGACCGGGACGACCGCGTCGTGACGTGGAACTCGCGCTACCTCGCGCTCTTCCCGTGGCTGGCGCCGGTGCTGGCGCCCGGCGTGCCGTACGCCCGCCTGGCCGCCACCGCGGCGCGCGCCCTCAAGCCCCACGCCAGCGACGCCGAGTGCGATGCCTGGGTCGCGCAGCGGCTGGCCCTGCACCGGCGCGGCAACGGCGTGTGGCAGCAGGAGCTGAGCGGCGGCGTCGTCGTGCGCGGCATGGACCGGCGCACGCCCGACGGCGGCACGGTCAGCGTCTTCCACGACTTCACCGCCGAGGAGCGCCGCCTGGAGCAGGCGCGCCGGGCGGCCGAGGCGGCCAACGAGGCCAAGTCGGTCTTCCTGGCCAACGTCAGCCACGAGATCCGCACGCCGCTGAACGCGGTGCTCGGGCTGGCCGGCATGCTGCTGGGCACGGCGCTGGACGAGCGGCAGCGCGAGTACGTCGCGCTGATGCGCAGTTCGGGCCACAGCCTGCTGACCATCATCAACGACATCCTCGACACGACGCAGATCGAGGCCGGCCGCATGAAGCTCGAGGCGGTGGACTTCGACCCGCGCCGTGCGCTGCAGGAGGTCGCCTCGCTGCTCGCCGTGCGCGCGCAGGCCAAGGGGCTGCCGCTGCGCCTGGAGACGGCCCCGGACCTGCCATCGACCCTGCACGGCGACCCCGGGCGCCTGCGCCAGGTGCTGTTCAACCTGGTGGGCAACGCGATCAAGTTCACCGCCCGGGGCGAGGTGCGGCTGTCGGCCGGCATCCTGCCCGGCGGCCTGTGGATCGAGGTGCGCGACACCGGGATCGGCATCCCGGCGGACCGCCAGGCCCAGGTGTTCGAGCGCTTCGTGCAGGCCGACGCCAGCACGCAGCGGCGCTACGGGGGCAGCGGCCTGGGGCTGGCCATCACGCGCGACATCGTGCACCTTATGGGCGGTTGCATCACGCTGCACAGCGAGCCGGACGCGGGCAGCGTGTTCCGCGTCGAGCTGCCGTTCGAGCCCGGCGCCGAGGCCGGCGACACGAAGGCGCCGCCGACGCTGACCGACGCCGCGGCGATGGACCCGGCCGGCGCGCCGGCGGCTCGGCAGCGGCTGCTGGTGGCGGAGGACAATCCGGTCAACCAGCTCGTCATCCGGGCCGTGCTCGAGCGCATGGGCCACGACTGCGACATCGTGGCCAACGGGCTGGAGGCCCTGCGCCAGGTGCAGGCGGCGCCCTACGACCTCGTGCTGATGGACCTGCAGATGCCGGAGATGGACGGCGCGACGGCGACGCGCGCGATCCGCGCGCTGCCCGGCCCGGCCGGGCGCGTGCCCATCGTCGCGATGACCGCCAACGCGATGGCGCGCGATCACGAGGCCTGCCGTGCCGTGGGCATGGACGACATCCTGACCAAACCCGTCGAACCGGCCCGGTTGGCGCGCGTCGTCCGGGCCCTGTGCGCGGCACGTGCGGCAGAATCGGAAACGGCGACTTTCGAACTACAAGCCGGCTGACCGCCGCAGGAGACATCATGAACGGACTGATGCAGCAGCAGCCGCTGCTGATCTCGAGCTTGCTCGTGCACGCCGAACGCCACCACGGCGCGCAGGAGATCGTGTCGCGCCGCGTCGAGGGCGACATCCACCGTACCACCTACCGCGAGCTCGCCAGCCGCGCGCGCCGAATGGCCAAGGCGCTGGCGGCGCTCGGCGTCGGCATGGACGATCGCGTCGCGACCCTGGCCTGGAACGGCTACCGCCACATGGAGCTGTACTACGCGGTCAGCGGCATGGGCGCGGTGCTGCACACGCTGAACCCGCGCCTGCACCCGGACCAGGTGACCTACATCGCCGGCCACGCCGAGGACAAGGTGCTGTTCGTCGACCTCACCTTCCTGCCGCTGGTCGAGGCCGTCGCGGCGCGGCTGACGACCGTCACGCACGTGGTGCTGATGACCGACCGCGCCCACATGCCGGCAGCCAGCAAGGTCGACAAGCTGCTGTGCTACGAGGACCTGATCGAGGCGCAGGACGACGCCTACGACTGGCCCAGCTTCGACGAGAACCACGCCAGCTCGCTGTGCTACACGAGCGGCACGACCGGCAACCCGAAGGGCGTCCTCTACAGCCACCGCTCGACCCTGCTGCACGCCTACGCCGGGGCGTTGCCGGATGCGCTGAACTGCTCCAGCCGCGACGTCATCCTGCCGGTGGTCCCGATGTTCCATGTCAACGCCTGGAGCCTGCCCTACGTCGCCTGCATGGTCGGTGCCAAGATGGTCTACCCGGGCGCCGGGCTGGACGGCAAGAGCCTGTACGAGCTGTTCGAGGCCGAGGGGGTCACGATGTCGGCCGGCGTGCCGACCGTGTGGCAGGGCCTGCTCGCGCACGTCGAGGCGGGCGGGCTCAAGTTCAGCACCATGAAGCGCACCGTCATCGGCGGCTCGGCCTGCCCGCCGGCGATGATCCGCACCTTCCAGGAGACCTACGGGGTGCACGTGCTGCACGCCTGG
>CAZQPN010000344.1:3655-3953 GCA_964595215.1 uncultured Rubrivivax sp.
CTGGGGCATGACCGAGATGAGCCCGCTGGGCACGGTGTGCAGCTTCCGCAACAAGCACCTGGCGATGTCGGAGGGCGACCGGCTGGCGCTGCAGGCCAAGCAGGGCCAGGCGATCTTCGGCGTCGACATGAAGATCGTCGACCCCGACGGCAAGGCCTTGCCGTGGGACGGGCAGACCAGCGGCGAGCTGCTCGTCAAGGGCCCGGGGATCGTCGAGCAGTACTTCAAGGGCGAGGGCGGCGACCCGCTGGTCGACGGCTGGTTCCCGACCGGCGACGTGGCCACCATCGACGCCGAC
>CAZQPN010000345.1:0-3953 GCA_964595215.1 uncultured Rubrivivax sp.
GCTCGGCCAACAGCCGGGCCGATCTGCACGCCGGATCCGTGCACAACGACATGCAAATCGCCGCGCGCTCGCCACTCGCACCGCGCGCGCGATGGGGCGAGACATCTTTCCGCAATCTCAGCTCCACCCCCTGCGAACGGGGGTGCCGCTTCCGGCCCGGCCGGCGCATAATGGTCATGTTCGCCTACAAAGCCATGAGCACACTGAAGCCTCTCTCCCCTGAGCCGACCGCTGCACGCCGGAAGTTGCTCCGCGGCGCCTTTGCGCTGCCGGTGGTGATGACAGTGCATACCGGCAGTGCCGTGGCTGCGTCTAACCTCCGCTGCTTGGTCAATGGCCCGACGGTGGCCGATGCGCCCGCGGTGATCCCGCCCATTGAAACCGGCGCGCCAGCATATTTGCGCGTCGAGCTAGCGGCAGCCCGGGATGCCAGTGACCCCCCGAATACCTTGTATTACGTTGATGGATCCGAGGTGTATGCGCGTGCGAGTGCTCTGCTTGTCGATGTCGCGCCGAGTCTGATCGCAAGTGACAAGTACCGGCTGTTCAATATATCGACCAACACCATCACCGGTGATTCAGTCGGCAGCGTCGAGGAGGGGTACTCGCTGTCTACCGAAGAGACTCTGCTCCGCTACGCGGTCCTGATGTTCGATGCCGCGGGCACGACGATCGTCGGTGTTGGCCGCACTGTCGTGGGGATAGAGGGAACAGCCACCGCCCACGCCGCCACCGAGTCCTGCTGGACTTCGTTCGGCGTCTGATCCAGCGCGTCTTTGCCCTTGTGCCTGGCCTCCTCTTGGAGGCGCTGGGTGACGGCTGGGCCGCCTTCAGCCCGCTGGCGGGCAGCTCTCATGTGCTGAATGATTCCGGCGCGGCGATTCTTGAAGTGCTGGCCGATACCGGCCCTTCGCCCGCCGCCGCCGTGTCCGCAGCGATAGCTGTAGACGTGGGCCTGCCGCCCGACGCGATCCAGGCTGCACTGGCGCCCTTGTGGGACGAGCTGATCCTGGCCGGCTTGGTGCGTGAAGTCCCAGCAGAACCCGGGGTCGGCTGAGCCATGCCCACAGCGGGTGGTCAGACACTCTGGGGGGCGACCGACATTGACGTGGCGGCCGCGCTGGCGGGTGCAGGGGTCGTGCTCGACCTGGGCTTGGCCACGCTGCGTGTGCGCTCGGATCTGCCGTTGCTGGCGGCCCACTTGCGCGCGGTCTACCCCCACTTCCCCTTCTGCGTCGCCGGCGACTGGGCCGATCTGCACGTCGACATCCGGCGTCCAAGGGGGTTGCGCCGCTGGCTTCGGCCGCAGGCCGTCTTCCTCTGCGACGGCCGCGCGCCCTTCGACCCGTTTCCGGCCGACAGCCCGTTGCCGCTGCTGGAGTGGGGCGCCAACTGGCTGATCGGCCGCCGCCTAAACGACCATCTGCTGCTGCACGCCGGGGTGGTGGAGCGCGACGGCGTGGCGCTGGTGATGCCGGCCACGCCAGGCTCGGGCAAGAGCACGCTGTCGGCGGCGCTGGCACTGCATGGCTGGCGGCTGATGTCGGACGAGTTCGGTGCCCTGGACCCGTCCGACGGCCGACTGCGCCCGCTGCTCAAGCCGGTGGCGCTGAAGAACGCCTCGATCGACGTCATCCGCCGCTGGTCGCGCGACGCGGTGATCGGGCCGCTCTTCCCCAAGACGCGCAAGGGCACCGTGGCGCACCTCGCATCACCGGCCGACGCGGCCGTCCGGGTGCATGAGCCGGCCGCGCCGGGCGCCGTCGTGCTGCCGCGCTGGAGCGCCGGCAGCGCGACGCACTTCCAGCGCATCGGGCCGGACGCGGTGTTCCGCGCGCTGGCCTTCAACGCCTTCAACTATGCGGTGCAGGGTGAAGAGGGCTTCCGCGCCGTGGTGCGCGTGGCGCGCAGCTGTCCGGCCTGGGAGCTGACCTATGGTGACCTCGCCGACGCCGTCGAGACGCTCGAGCGCGAGTGGCCGGCCGTCGTCGCCCAGGCCGATCTGCCTGGCCGGGAGCCGACGCCGTGAGACCCGCACCCCGCCCGCCCGCGCTCGACTGGCTTGGCGCGTTGCGCGAGCCGGACCGGGTCGACGCCTGGTCGCTGGCCGACTGGGAGCGCGTGGTGCGTCTGGCGCGCCGGTTGCGTCTGCTGGGCCGGCTGGGCGAAGCGGTGGCGGCTGCCGGCAGGCTGGAGCATGTGCCCGTCCAGGCTGTGCGCCACCTGCGGGCCGAGATGCGGCTGGCCCGCTGGCAGACGCGCGCACTGGCCTGGGCGGCCGAGCGTGCCGCCACGGCGCTTGGCGACGCACCGTACCCGCGGGTGCTGCTCAAGGGCGCGGCGTATGTCGCCGATGACCTGCCCCTCGGCCGCGGCCGGCTGCCGTCCGATCTCGACCTGCTGGTACCGCGCGCCCACCTGGCCGACGCCCAGGCCCGGCTGACCGCCGCGGGCTGGCGCGAGGTGGCACTGGACGCGCATAACCAGCGCTACTACCACGACTGGAGCCACGAGGCCCCGCCGATGCGCCACCCACGGCACAGCCTGGAGCTGGACCTGCACCATAACATCCTGCCGCCGGTAGCGCGGCTGACGGTCGACGCCGATCGGCTGCTCGCCCGCGTGCGGCCGAGCGGTTGGCCGGGCTGGCAGGCGCTCGACCCGCTCGACCAGATCCTGCACAGCGCCGCCCACCTGTTCCAGGACCCGGAGCTGACCGACCGCGTGCGCGATCTGGTCGACCTGGACGCCTTGTGCCGGCTGCATGGTGCAAACGCCGGGTTCTGGCCCGCGCTGGCCGCCCGCGCCGGCGAACTGGGCCTGGGTGGCCCGCTGTGGCTGGCGCTGCAGTTCCTGCATGCCTGGGTCGACACGCCCGTGCCGTCCGAGACCATGGCCATGGTCGATGCGCAGGGTCCGAGCGCGGTGCACCGTGCCTGGCTCGTGCCGGCCATGGCGGCCGCGCTGACGCCAGCCGAACCCGATGCTGGATTCGGCGTTGGCCAGCGCCTGGGCGCCCGGATCGTCCTGATGCGGCACCACCTGGGGCGCATGCCGATGCGGCTGCTGCTGCCGCATGCCTGGCACAAGCTGCGGTCGGGCGGAAAGGCGGCACCGTCTGACGTACCACAGCAGGCGCGGCCGATGCGAGCGGATGAGCTTGCTTGAAGGAGTGTCCGGGGCGCATGTCATCCGGTCAGCTGCCCGAGCAGGTGGTTTTCGCTCGACGCTTGCACGCGCCGGTCACGCCGGTCACGCCGGTCACGCCGGTCATGCCGGTCACGCCGGTCACGCCGGTGGGGAGCCCTCGCGCACTTGCGCCACGGCTCGTCTCGCGACCTCCGCTGCTGGCGCGTCAGTCGTCACCACGGACGCCCGGACGATCTGAACGACGGGTGCCGACGTGCAGTCGCCGAGGCATCCGGTGGGCACTATGTTGACCTTCCGCCCGTCATCGTATGGCTGACGCGTGTCTTCCGCCGTCGCCGTCACCAGCGCTTGCCGGATCTCCTCGGCGCCGCGTGCCATGCAGGCTGGGCCCTGGCACACCAGGATTCGGGCCGGCGTCGCCTTGTCCATGCGTGGTGCCGCGTCGGCCGGCGCCACCAAGCAGGAGCGGGATGGCGCCAGGGCAATGGTCATATTCGCCGCTGGCGAAGGAGAGCCCTGGCCGGCATCGTCGCTCGCAGCGCCGAACCCTGGCTCCGGACGCGGCGCGACGAGCGTGGCCGGCCAGAGGGTGTCGGCTGCGGCCGCGTCGGCGTTTGGCCGGATGCGTGACGCGGTGCGGCGGAAGAAGTCGCTCCAGGTGGCACCGCGCCGCTTTGCCTGCAACAGCACCAGCATCGCCGGCAGCAGCATCAGCTCAGCGGCCTGTCCGGCGAGCAGGCCCACGGCAGTCATGAGGCCGAAGTTGGCGGTGGGGATGAAGTCCGACGTCGCCAGCAGGCCGA
>CAZQPN010000346.1:0-3931 GCA_964595215.1 uncultured Rubrivivax sp.
GTCATCGGCAGCATCACCGGCAACGCCAGCAGCAATGCCCAGCTGATCACCTGCCAGCCGCCCAGATGACGGGCGAGCCGACCACCTTCCGCGTAGCCCAGCCCGCACACCACGATCGCCGCCAGCATCGCATCGAAACGTAGCCCGCAGGTAGCTGGGTCGTAATAGGGGTAGTCATTCACCGTGATGCCCGCGCCGGCAAAAATCGAACGGTGGTTGTCCCAGGTCGGATCGCTGACCCAGACCGCGCTGTCGGGCAGCCAGCGCCGGATGAAGTCGGCGCCCACGCGCAGGCCGCCACTCGAGCCCACGGTCTGCAGCGTCGCGATGCGGCCCCCGCGCACCGCGGCGTGGTCGGGCCCGAACAGCAGCGCCTGTACTGCGGCGCGCATCGCCGCCGAGCCCTCCATCGGCAGATAGGGCTTGGCGCCACCCTCGGCGAGCAGCTGCGCCTCGGCCTCGTGCACGCAGCCGAGCACCGGGATGCGGCCGGCGTCGTCGAAGTAGATGCCGATCGACAGGTTGATCTTGTGTGGCCGCGGGTCCTTCTGGAAGGCCTCGTTGAGGCTCAGGATGGGATCGCCGGCGTAGGGGTCGAGGTGTTCGAACATCGTGAAGGACCGCTCAGAAGGCGGCGCTCGGGGGTGTTGCCACGGCGGCGGCGCGCACGCTGGCCGCCCGCGCCGGGAGGGTCAGGCCGCCAGCGCCGCCTCGATGTCGGCCTCGAGCGAGGCCGGCGCATCGTTGGGCGCGTAGCGCTTGATCACGCGGCCATCGCGGCCGACCAGGAACTTCGTGAAATTCCACTTCACGGCCTGGCTGCCCAGCAGGCCGGGCGCCGACGCCTTGAGCCACTTCCACAGCGGATGGGCCCGGGCGCCGTTGACGTCGACCTTGGCCATCATCGGGAAGCTGACGCCGTAGTTGCGGCTGCAGAACTGCGCGATCTCGCCGTCGCTGCCCGGGTCCTGGCCACCGAACTGGTTGCACGGGAAGCCGACCACCACCAGCCCGCGGTCGCGGTACTTCTGCCACAGCGCCTCCAGCCCGGTGAACTGCGGCGTGAACCCGCACTCGCTGGCGGTGTTGACGACCAGCAGCACCTTGCCGCGCTGGGTCGAGAAGTGCGCCGGCTGGCCGTCGATCGACAGCGCCTCGAACTCGTGGATGCGGGTGTCGCTCATCGGCGGCTCTCCGGGCTGCAATGCCACGCATGTTAAGCGCTGCGAGGTCGCGGCGCAGGCCTTAAGATGCCACGGAACGCGCCAGCCGTGCCCATGTCCACTGCCGAGCCGCCCGACCCGCCCGCGACGCATGCGGCCCTCCCGCCGCCATTGCCCGTGCCGCTCGACGCGGTGCAGGCGCGCTTCCTGGCGCACATGAGCCATGAGTTGCGCACACCACTGGCCGGCCTGATCGGACTCGTCGACCTGGCGCGGCGTGTCGCCACCGAACCGGCGCAGCGGCGCTACCTGGAGGTGGCCATGCAGTCCGGCCGCGCCCTGCAACGCACGATCGAGCACGTGCTCGACTTCGCACAGCTCAGCGATGGTCGCCTGACGCTTGCCGAGGAGCCCTTCGACCTCGCCGAGTCGGTCGCCGAGGTGCTGCGCGGCGCGATGCCGCTGGTGCGCGCCAAGGGTCTGTCGATGCGCTACGACTGGGAGGGCGAGCCGACCTGGGTGAACGGTGACGAGCTGCGCGTGCGCCAGATCGTCGGCAACCTGGTCGACAACGCCGCGCGCTTCACCACGCGCGGCCACGTCGCGCTGCGGGCCCGCCTGGCGGCGCACCCGGATCGTGCCGGCTGGCGTCTCTTCACGCTGCACGTCGAGGACACCGGGCCCGGCTTGGCGCCGGAGCGCGTGGCGGAGATGTTCGGCCAGTTCGTCCAGGGCGACGCCACCCTGACGCGCACGCACGGCGGCACTGGCCTCGGGCTGCCGATCGCGCGCGACATCGCGCACCGGCTCGGCGGCGCCATCGACGTGCGCAGCACACCGGGAGCAGGCAGCGTGTTCACCGTCACGCTGCCGCTGGCCGACGCGCCCGACCCCGACCCGCTGCCGGCGTCACCGCCCGGACACGCCTGGCTGCTGTACCGGCAGCCAGCGATCGGGGAGTGGCTGCAGCGGCGGCTGGCACGCATGGGCTGGACGTCCGAACTCGTCGCCGACTGCGACACCGCGGTTGCGCGCGCCGCCCACACGGCGCACGACGAGCTGCCGGCGCTGGTCGTCGTCGCCGAGCACGTCATGGGGGCGGGGACCGACCTCGACGCGCTGCGCGCCGCGCTGCCGGCGGCCGACATCCGCCTGCTGATCCGCCCCGACTGGGATGAACCGGTGCTCGAGCGACGCGCCCTGGCGCTCGGCATGCGGCTGGACGTGATGCCGCTGTCGCCGCGAGACGTGCGGCTGATGACGAGCCGGCATGCCGCGCCGCGCACGGTGCCGGCGGCGACACAACCGCCGCAGTCCGGCCCGCACGTGCTGGTGGTCGAGGACAACGCGACCAACCGCATGATCCTCGAGGCCTTCCTCGACGCCCTGGGCCTGCCCTGGCGCAGCGTCGGCGACGGCGCGCAGGCCCTGGCCGAGTGCGCCGAGGCGCCACCTCGGCTCGTCCTGATGGATCTGCAGATGCCCGTGCTCGACGGCTTGAGCGCCACCCGCGAGCTGCGCGCCCGGCAGGCGCGCGGCGAGCTGCCCGCCTTCCCCATCGTGGCCCTGACCGCGCACGCGATGGCGAGCGACGCCGAAGCCTGCCGCGAGGCCGGCATGGTGGGCTACCTGACCAAGCCGCTGCTGCTGGACGCGCTGCGCCTGGAACTGGCGCGCTGGATACCCGACCTCTAGGCGCGGCATCGGCACCGTCGGCGGATCGCCGACGCGCCGCTCAGCGCCAGGCCGCCAGCAGCGCGGCGCAGACGATCAGCGCCCCCCCGAGCACGAGCGGCCCGCCGAGCACGCCGGCCCCGAGCAGCACCGCCGATCCGGCCGCGAACGGCACCTCGGCGACCATGACCACCGCCGTCGCGCTGGCCTTGAGCCGCGCCGCGCCGTACTGCAACGCCAGGTTGCCGGCGAGGAACCACAGCGCCAGCGCGGCCACGCCGGGCAGCCACCCGGCGTCGACCGGCGACGGCAGCGGCACGCTGCCCTGCGCCGCCAGCCCGAGCGCCAGTGCCCCGGACACCAGCGCACCGCCGCCGAACATCGCCATCGCGCGCGCTGCCGTGCCGCTGTGCGCCTGGCGCCGCAGCAGCACGTTGTTGAGTGCGAAGCTGAAACCGCCGATGACGCCCAGCCACTCCGCCAGCGTGTGCGGCAGCGGCCAGCCGCCGGCCTGCGGTCGCAGCACGATGACGGCACCGGCCAGCGCCAGCACGATCCGCAGCCCGGCCAGCGGCGTCAGCCGCTCGCCCAGCAGCAGCCGTGCCAGCACGACCGCCCACAGCGGCATCAGGTAGAACAGCAGCACCACACGGACGACGTCGCCGACGGTGACGGCCCAGTTGAAGCTCGCGTTGGTCGTGCCCGCCGCCAGCACCAGCCCCCACAGCGCCGGCGTGCGGGCCAGCTCGACCCACGCGCGGGGACGCCACAGCGTCAGCGCGGCGATGGCCAGCAGGTAGACCAGCGCGGTGGCCCACAACGGGTGCAGGCCATGCGCCTCCAGCCAGCGGAGCGGCCACCACGACACGCCCCAGGCGAAGGCGTTGAACAGCAGCGCCAGCACGGCCAGCCGCGGGCCGGCCGGCGGCGGCGAGGCGTGGCCGCCCGCGTGCGACGCGGCGGCGGCCATCAGTGCGCGTCGCTGCGCGCGATCGCCAGCAGCCGATCGACCTCGTCGCGGTGGGCGCGCACGTTGTGCCCGCTGGTGGTCGACAACGCGCTCGGCGCGGTCATCGGCGAGGCCGACTGATCGG
>CAZQPN010000347.1:0-3929 GCA_964595215.1 uncultured Rubrivivax sp.
GCCAGCACGGCGGCGATGGCGCCGGCGTCGGCGAAGGCGCGCGTCGACAGCGCCAGCCCGGCCGAGCCGCCGAGCAGTGCCACCGGCACCGAGCCGAACTGCGCGCGCAGGATCTCCATCGCACTGCGCGCCGTGATGTCGCGGATCTCGTTCGGGCCGTCGCGCTGCAGCCGTGCCGCCGCTTCGGCCGCGCCGAGGCCGCGCCCCGGGTCGAGCAGGTGGTGGCCCTCGCCGAGTGCCTCGAGCAGCGCGGTGCGTGGCCGGCTGTGCGGCGCGGAGGCATCGGGGGGCACGACGCCGTGGCCGGGCAGCGAGGCCGGGTGCGGGGTTGTGTCGCCCGCGGCCCGGCGCCTCGCAGGCGCCGCGGCCCGGGCCGCGGCGCTGGCCGCGCCGGCTGTGCAAGGTCCGTGGATCGCTGCGGTGTTTGCAGCCGCTAGCTCCGCCGCTGCCGTGTCTGCCAAGCCGGCCGCCCCTGCCGTTCGGCCGGGGGCGCTGCGCCCCTGCACGGTCAGCGACAGCCATTCGACCCAGTAGGCGAGGTCGCGTCCGGGGCCCAGGCGCACGCGCACGCTGCCGGTGTCCAGCCGCAACTCGATGCCCTGGGCGCAGGCGGCGGCCAAGCGCTCGCCGAGCGTGGCGTTGCGCAGCAGCCCGCGCACGCGTATGCGCGCCCAGTCACGCTGGGCGGACAGGACGACGGCGTGACCGGGGGCGGCGACGGGCATGGGTACCCACGACAGTATGCGCCTCCGATGACGGTTGCGTGACAGCCGAGCAGATCACTCGGCGGCGCTGCGGCACCACGTCCGACACCTGCGCCCCGCACAATCGCGCGCATGAATCGCCAGCCGGCCCCCCCCGAGAGAACGCAGCCTTGCGCATCACCGTCGGCACCGGGCCACTGGCGCGCCCCGACGAGATCGCCGGCGCCGTGCGTCTGCGCCTGCAGGATGCGGCCGCGGCGGGCTGGGACCTGCTGTGCGTGGTCGACGCCGCCGCGCGTCTGCGCGGCACGCTGACGGCGCAGGCGCTGATCGCGCTGCCCGACGCCGTGCCGCTGGGCGACGCCATGCGCCACGATCACCCGCACGTGCCGCCGGACATGGACCAGGAGCACATGGCCTCGGTCGCGCTCAGGCATGGCGTGGCGGCGATGCCGGTGGTGGACGGGCAGGGCCGGCTGCTCGGTGTGGTGGGTGCGGCCACGCTGATGGACATCCTCGCGCCGCGAGCCCGTCGAGGACATCCACCGCCTGGCGGGCATCACGCGCGAGACGCACCGCGCCCGCACGGCGCTCGAGGAGCCGCCGCTGCGCCGCGCGCGCCACCGACTGCCGTGGCTGTTGGTGGGGCTGCTGGGCAGCGCGCTGGCCACCTGGGTGGTGGCGCGCTTCGAGACCGCGCTGGCGGCCAGGCCGGCGCTGGCCTTCTTCATCCCCGGGCTGGTCTACCTCGCCGACGCCATCGGCACCCAGACCGAGGCGGTGGCGGTGCGCGGGCTGTCGCTCAGCCGGGTCGGCGTGGCGCGCCTGATCGGCGGCGAACTGCGCACCGGCGCGCTGATCGGGCTGGTGCTGGCGCTGGCGGCGCTGCCGATGGTGTGGCTGGTCTTCGGCGACCTGCGGCTGGCCGCCGCGGTGGCGCTGGCCAGGCGCAACGCGGCGTAGCGACCTCTTGATTCCGTGCCGGTTCGGCCGAAGGAACGAGAGACGCATCCCCTGCGTCATGGAGGTCAACCGATGATCGCGTCGATCCACAACGACTTGGTCACACGGCGCGCGCTGGGCGTGCATGCGCATGCCTGCTGCAGCCGTGCCGATGTGTTGCTCGCCATGAGTGGTGCAGACACGGACATGAAGGGTCGCCGCTACGTCGTGCTTCGCGATGGAAGCATCGACGTCCGCGCCGCCTGCCGTGTCCGCAACGACGGGAGGCTGAAACGCCTCAAGCGCTGGCCCGCCGAATTGGGCTGACCGGACACGAAGGACCTGGTCGGGCCGCTGGCCGGCGATGTGCCGACCGGAGCGCGTCCGACTGACGCTGTGGCGATGCACGATCGACGCAGTGCGGCGCATGGGGTCTGACAGGGTGGGCAACCCACCTCGATCGTTGCCAGGCGACCCCCGTATAGAGCCGCTCGCGCGCCAGCACGCGGCTGGCGAACCTCGCCGCGCGGCGCCGTCGAGCCATTCACGAAACCGATGGCGCGAGCCAAATCCGCTTGGATCGTCCGCCGCGTGATCGCTATGGTCGGGAGTTTCGTGCCTGCGGTGCCTGATCGCGGCCGTCGCTCCTGACGGCGCGGCCGGCATCCTGTCGCGCTGGCACCGAGCCTCAGGGAGAGAACGATGAAAGGATGGGCGAGTTTCGGTGTCGCGATGACCTTCGGCATCGCGACGCTGGCGCCGGGCAGCGCTCACAGCATGAGCGACGACGACAAGGCGGCGCTGGCCGCGCTGCTGGCCATCGGCGTGGGCGTGGCCGTCGTCGCCAGCCAGGACAGGAAGAAGCACAAGGACGACTGGGACCACGACCGCTACGGCGAGCCGTTCTCGCCCAGCCCCAACGTCGTCTGTCTGCCCGAGCCGCGCCAGTGCCATGAGAACGGCCGTCTGTCGTACCGCTGGACCCAGAGCGTCATCGGCTCCGGCGGCAGCCGGGCCAGCCAGGACGTCCACTGGGGCGGTTCGTTCTAGAAGTCGTGCAACGCCATCCGCACCGACGGCGCGGGCAACCTGCGTGCCGAGTGCCTCGACGAGCGCGGCCGGCGGCGCAGCACGTCGCTGGACGCGCGGGACTGCCGCTCGCACCGGGCCGGCAACCGCAACGGCCAGCTCGTGTGCGAGTCCTGAGCCGACCCCGCGTGACCGCCAGCCACCGCCCATCCAACGGAAGCCTCGTCATGAAACCACTGCACGCAATCGTCGGCATCGTCTGTGCCCTGGCGCTGGGCGCCACCGGCTGTGCGCAGACCGGCGCCGCCGCCAAGCCCGCGTAGCCAGCGGGCGCCGCAGTCGATCCGGCGAGCCTGACGCGCCCGACCTGCGCATGAGCCGCGCCTTCACCACTTGCGGCTTCGAGTACCTGGACCGCTACAAGGGCATGATCTCGCCGCAGGACAGCCTCAAGCTCGCGGTCATCGCCAAGCAACGGGCGATCGCGCAGACCTGCGCGGGCTTCGAGGTCGACGAGGCGCGCTACAGCGCCGCGATGAACAGCGTGCTGCTGCCCCTGATCGACGCCGGCAGCCCCGCCGCCGCCAGCGGTGCGCCCGCCCCCAAGGTCATCCTGCCGTTCACCATCGGGATGTCGGGCTACTCGATCTTCCTGGGCGGCAACCTGGCGCTCGCCGGCTACGACCCGGATGCCATGTGTGCCTACGGCGAGACGCTGCGCAAGCAGTGGGCCGGAGAGGGCCGCAAGGACCTGCTGATCTGGAAAGACCCGCAGTGACGTGACGGCCTGAGCGCCCCGGCCGGCGTCCGCGCCGCGCGGCGCTGAGGGATCGGGTCAAGTCGCGGCGCTCGGGTGTGTCCGGGCCCCGTGCTCGACGAGCGGTCGCCCGACGCCTCACAGGGCGGGCCCGAAGAGCCTGACCGGCAGCACCAGCGCGGCCAGACCGATGCACGCGACGATCAGCCCGCCGGCCGGAGCGTGGTCCGGTTCACGGCCGCCGGTCGGCGAGCGCGACGAGCCTCGCCACGATCGGCTTGGCCTTGTCGACCGTCTCCTGCCGGCCGAAATGCGCCTCCAGGCGCTCGACACCTCTGGACAGCGTCGGCCCCAGCGCCACGCCGGCCTCGTCCAGGCTCAGGCCCTTCTTCTCGAGAGACGCCAGCAGTTCGCGCGACGAGTCCTTGACGCCGTGGTCCAGCAGCGAATGGAACAGGCTCCTGGGAATGCCGAGGTGCGCCGCGATGCGGTTGCCG
>CAZQPN010000348.1:0-3927 GCA_964595215.1 uncultured Rubrivivax sp.
CGCTACTCGGTGACGCCGAGCGAGCTGCTCGAACTCAAGGGCCGCGCCGCCAAGCTGTTCACCGCGCCGCCGGGCGGCGTGTCGAACTGAGCCTCAGCGCCGCCGCGGCGGCAGCGGCCCGGCGGCGAGCACCGGCCGCTCGGTGAACGCGGGGCGGCTCACGCCGTCGCGCTCGATCGCCTCCAGCGCGGTGGCCAATGCCACCTCGAGCTGGCGGTCGCGGCCGGCGGCGGCGTCCTGCGGCGAGTTGTCGACCTCGACCTGCGGCTCGGTGCCGAAGTTCTCCACGCCCCAGCCCACGTCCTTGAACCAGAACGAGTACTCGGGCTGGGTCGTCGTGGTGCCGTCGGCCAGCGTGTGGCGCGGCCAGATGCCGATCACGCCGCCCCAGGTGCGCGTGCCGACCAGCGTGCCCAGCCTCATCAGCTTGAAGCCGTGGCTGAAGATGTCGCCGTCGGAGCCGGCGTGCTCGTTCGTCAGCGCCACCACCGGGCCGGCGCGCGACTCGTCGGGGTAGGGCGCCGGGCGCTGCCAGCGCGCCAGGTTCCAGCCGATGCGACGGCGCGCGACCTTCTCCAGCAGCAGCTCGGAGACATGGCCGCCCCGGTTGTAGCGCACGTCGACGATCAGCCCGTCGCGGTCGCACTCGGTGCGGAAGTAGCGGTGGAACTCGGCGAAGCCGGCGCTCATCATGTCCGGAAGGTGCAGATAGCCGACCGAGCCGCCGGTCTGCGCGTGCACCCAGGCGCGGTTGCGCTCGACCCACTCACGGTAGCGCGCCGGCGCCTCGTCGGACAGCGGCTGCACGATCACGCTGCGCGTGCCCGTGTCCGACGCCAGCGTCAGCTCGACCTTGGCGCCGGCCTGGCGCTGCAGAAGCGCCTGCGGCGGCCGCTCGCGCGTGACCGGCTGGCCGCCGACGGCGACGATGCGCTCGCCGGGCCGGGCCGCGACGCCGACGGCGGCCAGCGGCGATCCGGCGCCGGCGTCCCAGGCGTCGCCGGCCACGATGTGCTCGATGGCGTAGCCTTGGTCGTCGCCGGCCCAGCGCAGGTCGGCGGCGAGCTGGCCGAGCGCCAGCGCCGGCGGCTTGCGGTGGTCGCCACCCATCTCGTAGGCGTGCGAGGTGCCGAGCTCGCCCTGCAGCTCCCACACCAGGTCCGACAATTCGCCGCGCGGGGCCACGCGCTCGACCAGCGGCGCGTAGCGTGCCCAGGCCGCGTCCCAGTCGACACCCGACATGTCGGCGACCCAGAACTGGTCGCGCTGCAGGCGCCAGATCTCGCGCAGCATCTGGCGCCACTCGGCACGCGGGTCCAGCATCAGGCGCACGCGGTCGAGGTCGAGCCAGCCGCTCTCGCGCGTCGGCTTGTCGCTGTCGGCCTTGCCGCCGGCGTCGGCCTTGCGGCCCGCCGCGACCGCGCGCAGGCGCTGGCCGGTGCGCACCAGCACGGTGTGGTGGTCGGCGGCGACCTGGAATGCCTCGGCCTCGTCGAGCACCGTGTCGACCTTGCCAGCGGCGAAGTCGAAGCGCTGCAGCTTGCCCGGCCCTTCCTTGTGCCCGCCGCGGCCGTGGGCACCGGGGATGGGCATCAGCGTCCACAGCACGCGGCCGCCGGCGGCGCCGGCGACCTGGCCGAAGCGGCCTTCGGGCACGGGGAAGGCGGCCACGCGCTGCGCCAGGCCGTCGAGGTCGACCTTCAGCGGCGCCGGCGCGCCGTCCGTGCCCGCGGCATCGTCCCCGCCGGCCGGCCCCGGGCGGTCGTCGCTGCCGCGCGCCTTGTCCTTCAGCCCACGCGGGGTCGGCTCGAATGGCGGCGGCCCGCCGGCCTGCAGCGCGATCAGATAGGGGCGGGCGGCGCGCGGAAAGCTCATCTCGAACTGGACCGCGTCGTACACCGGGTCGAAGGTGCGCAGCGACAGGAAGTACAGGTAGCGGCCCTCGGGGTCGAAGGCCGGCGAGTGGTCGTGGAACTCGGGCGTCGTCGCCAGCACGCCGTGGCCGCTGGCGACGTCGAGCAGCTTGATCGCGCGGTGGCGGGCGCTGGTCCAGAAGTCGTAGGCGAGCCAGCCGCCGCAGGGCGACCAGGCCAGGTCCTGGATGCGGCCGGCGTCGCTCGCATCCAGGCGCGCGAGCCGGCCGTCGGCGGTGTCGCCGACCCACAGCTCGTTGCGGTGGTTGCTGAACGCGAGCCGGGTGCCGTGCGGCGCGGCGGCCAGCGCGACGACACGGCCGACCTGCGCCGGCGCCCAGGGCAAGGCCTGCGCGCCGTCGTCGCGGTGGAGCTCGATCGCCTCCTCGCCGGAAGCGTCGCTGACGACCGCCAGCGTCCGGCCGTCGGCCAGCCACTGCGGCAGCCGGTGGCGCACGCCGTCGGCCGGGCCGTGCTGGCGCACCGCGCCCTCCCACAGCGCGAAGCTGACCAGCTTGCCGCGCACCTCCAGCGCCACGCTGTGGCCGGCCGGGTGCAGCGCCGCCGCCCCGAGGTGATCCTCGGTGCGCACCGGCCGCCTGGCGGCCTGGGTGCGCACGGCCGGCACCTCGACGGCCAGGCGCTGGCCGGCGCCGGCCGTCGTGTCGTAGGCCCAGAGGTCGGCGCCGCACTGGTAGACGACGATCCGGCCGTCGGTGGTGGCGCAGCGGGCGTAGAAATCGGCGTGGTCGGTGTGGCGCGCCATGTCGCTGCCATCGGCCCGGCACGAATAGAGGTTGCCGACGCCCTCGTGGTCGCCGAGGAACCACAGCCGCTCGCCGATCCACATCGGGCAGGTCAGGTTGCCCGGCAGTGCCAGCCGCGCGAACTGGCCGTCGCCGCGGGCATCGACCCACAGGTGGCCGGCGGTGCCGCCACGGTAGCGCTTCCAGCGTGCCGGGTCGGCGGTGTTGCGGCCGATCACGCGCGCGCCGCCGGGTCCCCAGGCCAGGTGGTTCACGGGCCCCAGCGGCAGCCGCTGCGGCAGGCCGCCGGCGGGGTCGACGGTGAAGGCGTGGTGGTTGCGCAGGAAGGGCTGGCCGTGGTTGCTGACGAACAGCACCTGGCCGTCGGGCGTCCAGCCGCGCACCTGGGCATCGGCGCCGAGCCAGGTCAGGCGCCGCGCCGGGCCGCCGGCCGCCGGCATCAGGAAGACCTCGGGATGCTGGGCGTCGCGCCCGGTGTAGGCCAGCCAGCGGCCATCGGGCGACAGCGCCGGCCAGGCTGGCTCGCCCAGGCCGTCGCTGACGCGGCAGGCCCGGCCACCATTCAGCGGCACGGTCCAGAGATCGTCGTCGCAGACGAAGGCAACCTGGCCGGCGGCGACGGTCGGCATGCGCAGGTAGGCGCCGCTGGCTGCGGCATGCGGGGCGGTGGCTGAGGTCATGGGCCGCGAGCTTACGCCGCCGCCGTCGCGGCGGCCGGCCACGGGCCCCCCCATCGAGGGGCCATCCGGCGGTGGATGACCACCGCCCGGCGAGCCGGCAGCATGCGCGCCATGCGGTTCATGGAAACGGACGAGGCCGGCTACCGGCTGTACCTGGGCGCGCTGGAGGCGCCGAACGGAGGCGGCTACACCGCGGCCCTGGCGGTGCGCCGGCTCGACGCGAGCGACGGCGCCGGCCTGCTGCATCGCGACGACGGCCTGGCCTGCGGGTACCGGTTCGCGACCGCGGACGACGCGCTGGCCTTCGCGCTGCGCCAGGCCCGTGCCTGGGTGCGGTCGCAACGCCCCGCCGGCGCGACACCGACCGAACCGCCACCGGGGGCGGCCCCGGCTACAGCCTGAAGTCGTAGTCGATGATGAGTGGCGCGTGGTCGCTGAAGCGTCGATCGAGGAAGATCGCCTCGCGCCGCGCCGTGGCGGCGACGCCGGGCGTCGCCAGGTGGTAGTCCAGCCGCCAGCCCACGTTCTTCGCCCAGGCCTGGCCGCGGTTGCTCCACCACGTGTACT
>CAZQPN010000349.1:0-3913 GCA_964595215.1 uncultured Rubrivivax sp.
TGCATGATCTCCTTGGTGATGCCCTGGATCTTGATGTCCATCTGCAGCGCGGTGATGCCGCTGGCGCTGCCGGCCACCTTGAAGTCCATGTCGCCGAGGTGGTCCTCGTCACCGAGGATGTCGGTCAGCACGGCGAAGCGGTTGCCTTCCTTGATCAGGCCCATCGCGATGCCGGCGACGTGCGCCTTCATCGGCACGCCGGCGTCCATCAGCGCCAGGCAGCCGCCGCAGACGCTGGCCATCGACGACGAGCCGTTGGACTCGGTGATCTCGGAGACGATGCGCAGCGTGTACGGGAACTCGGACGCGTCCGGCAGCGCCGCGGCCAGCGCGCGCTTGGCCAGACGGCCGTGGCCGATCTCGCGCCGCTTCGGCGTGCCGAAACGACCTGCCTCGCCGGTGGCGAAGGGCGGCATGTTGTAGTGCAACATGAAGCGGTCCTGGAAGTCGCCGCTGAGCGCGTCGATGCGCTGCGCGTCGCGCTCGGTGCCCAGCGTGGCAACCACCAGCGCCTGCGTCTCGCCGCGCGTGAACAACGCCGAGCCGTGGGCCCTCGGCAGCACGCCGTTGCGGATCTCGATCGGGCGCACGGTGCGCGTGTCGCGACCGTCGATGCGCGGCTCGCCGGCCAGGATCTGGCCGCGCACGATGCGCGACTCGATGGCGAACAGCAGGTCCTGCACCTTGCCGGCGTCGAATGCCACGCCCTCGGCCTTCAGGCCGTCCATGACCTTGGCGGTGGCGTCGCGGCAGGCCTGGGTGCGCGCCTGCTTGCTGCGGATCTGGTACGCCGCGCGCAGCGGCTCCTCGCCCAGCGCGGTGACGCGGGCGACCAGGGCCTCGTCCTCAGCCGGCGGCTGCCAGTCCCACTCGGGCTTGCCGGCCTCGCGCACCAGCTCGTTGATGGCCGCGATGGCCACCTTGCCCTGGTCGTGGCCGTAGACGACGGCGCCGAGCATCACCTCCTCGCTCAGCTGGTCGGCCTCGGACTCGACCATCAGCACGGCGGCCTCGGTGCCGGCCACCACCAGGTCGAGCTGGCTGAAGGTCAGCTCGGTCTTGCCCGGGTTGAGCACGTACTCGCCGTTGACGTAACCCACGCGCGCAGCGCCGATCGGGCCACTGAACGGGATGCCGCTGATTGCCAGCGCAGCGCTGGTGCCGATCATCGCGGGGATGTCGGCCGGCACCTCGGGGTTCAGGCTGACGACATGCACGATGACCTGCACCTCGTTGAGGAAGCCCTCCGGGAACAGCGGACGGATCGGGCGGTCGATCAGCCGGCAGGTCAGGATCTCGGCCTCGCTCGGGCGGCCTTCGCGCTTGAAGAAGCTGCCCGGGATGCGGCCGGCGGCGTAGGATTTCTCGGTGTAGTCGACGGTCAGTGGGAAGAAGTCCTGGCCCGGCTTGGCCTCGCTCTTGGCCACCACGGTGGCGAGCACGACGGTGTCGTCGACGTTGACGACGACGGCGCCAGAGGACTGACGGGCGATCTCGCCCGTCTCGAGCGTGACCGTGTGGTTGCCCCACTTGAAGGTCTTCGTGACCTTGTTGAACATGCTCATTCGTTGGTCTCCTGGTGTGCGGGAGCCGACGGCCCGAGACAACCATGCCATTCCAGCGCCGCGCCGCGCGACGCGGCGGTGGAATGACACAGCAGGTGCTCGTGTGCGATCGGGCTCCGGTGGATGGACCGGCCCGGACCCCTGTCCGAGCCGGTCGCAGTCGGAAAAGCTTACTTGCGCAGGCCGAGCTTGGCGATCAGCGCGGAGTAGCGGTCAGCGTCCTTGTCCTTCAGGTAGGACAGCAGGCGCTTGCGCTGGTTGACCATGCGCAGCAGACCGCGGCGGCCGTGATGGTCCTTCTTGTTTTGCTGGAAGTGCGGCGTCAGCTGGTTGATGCGCGCCGTCAGCAACGCGACCTGCACCTCGGGGCTGCCGGTGTCGGCGGTGCCTCGGGCGTGATCTTTGACGATGTCGGCCTTCTCGGCCACGGTCATGGACATGGGGATTTCCTGTGATGTCGGAAACGCCCCGCCAAGCCGAGAAGCCCCGGACGGGCGAGAACGGTTTCCGAATGGACTTGTCGTCCGTCTGGACTTGCGGAACGCCAGTGAAACCGACCGGCGCCGTGCTGTTGCCCGAGACACCTGCCCCGGACAGCTGTTGATTATAGGCCCAAGGCGCCCGCCAGCCGCCGCAGCCCCTCGTCCAGCCGCGCCGGGTCGCGCGAGGCAAAGCACCAGCGCAGCCAGCCCTCGCCTTCCGGACCGAAGGCGACCCCCGGGGCCAACCCCAGCCCGTGACCGGCGACCAGCGACTTGGCCAGCGCCAGCGAGTCGTCGCGGCCGTCGACGCGGAAGAAGGCGTACATGCCGCCTTCCGGCCGCGCCGCGGTGACGCCAGGCATCGCCTGCAGGCCGTCGACCAGCCGGTCGCGGCAGCCGCGCAGCCGCCCCACCAGCCCGGGCACGAAGTCGTCGGCCATCGCCAGCGCCGCCAGCGCCCCGCGCTGCACGAAGACCGGCGCGCAGGAGCTGTTGTACTCGAGCAACTTTCCTGCGGCGTCCACCAGCGCCGGCGGCAGCACCATCCATCCCAGCCGCCAGCCCGTCATCAGGAAGCTCTTGCTGAAGCTGTGCACGACGACCAGCCGGTCGTCGGCCGTCGCGTGGTCCAGGAAGCTCGGGGCCGCGCGGCCGGGGCCGAACCAGACCCGCTCGTAGACCTCGTCGGCGACGATCCAGGTCCCGGTCGTGCGACAGTGGTCGAGCAACCGGCGCTGGGCGGCGCCCGGCAGCGCCCAGCCGGTCGGGTTGTTCGGCGCGTTGACCAGCAGCACCCGGGTGCGCGGCGTGACCGCCGCGCACAGCGCATCGACGTCCAGCGCCCAGACGCCGTCGGCATCGGGCCGCAGCGCCACGCGCACCACCGTGGCGCCGAGGATGGCCGGCTGCGCCGTCAGGTTCGGCCACACTGGCACTACGGCGACCACCTCGTCGCCGGCGCCGACGAGCAGCTGCATCGCGATCATCAGTGCGCTGACGCCGGAGGAGGTGACGGCGATGCGCTGCACCCCGACCGCCGGGTGCAGCCCGGCCATGTAGGCGGCGATCGCCTCGCGCAACTCGGGCAGGCCCAGGTTGTGCGAGTAGAAAGTCTCGCCGCGCTGCAGCGCGGCGGCGGCGGCCTCGCGCACCGGCGCCGGCGTCACCTCGTCACTCTCGCCGAACCAGAAGGCCAGCACGTCGGGCCGGCCGATGCCGGCGTTGGCGACCTCGCGGATGCGCGAGCCGGCGAGGTCGGCGATCGCCGGCCGCAGGTCGGGCGCGCTCATCGACCAACCCCGGCTGCGACTGCCTCCGGCCGCACCATGCGGCAGGCGTGCGGCTGCGTCACCTGCTCTGCCGACAGGCGGCGCAGCGTGCGAAAGCCGTAGCCGGAGCCCTCGACATCGTGCGCCACGCCGGGCGCGCCGGCGCGCTGCATGACGCTGACGACCAGGGGCTGCTGGAGCTGGTGGTCGTCGGCCCGCATCGTCGCCTCGTGCAGGCCGCCGAGGCTGCGGGCGTCGAAGCGAGCGCCTTCGAGGGCGGTCGCGACCGCCGCCGCCTCGGTGCTGCCGGCGCGCGCGATCGCCGCCGCCAGCATCTCCACCAGCACCTGCATGCGCACGTGCACGTAGTCGTCCTGCGGATCGGGGAATCGGACGCGGAAATCCCGGTAGAAGCCGTCCGACGCGGCGCCGCCCAGGTTGGGGTGCCACTCGGCGACCGCCAGCACCCGGTCCAGGCCGGCCTCGCCGATGGCCGCCGGCGCGCCCAGCGCGTTGCCTTAGAAGGTGTAGAGATTGACCTCGGCACCGACCTCGCGCAGCGCGAGGGGGCCGGGGACGCCGGTCCATGGGCGTGGTG
>CAZQPN010000350.1:0-3910 GCA_964595215.1 uncultured Rubrivivax sp.
CGGCCGCGCCGCACGCCTTCATGGGCATGACCAAGATGGGCGTGGCTGCGATCTTCGAGACGCGCGGCAACCCGGACGGCCATGTCATCCTGCGCGGCGGCAGCACGCCGAACTACCATGCCTCCGGCGTCGAGTCCGCCTGCACCGCGCTTCGCAAGGCGGGCCTGCGCGAGCAGGTGATGGTGGACTGCTCGCACGCCAACAGCGCCAAGCAGCCGAGGCGCCAGATCGACGTCGCTGCGGATGTCGCGACCCAGATCGCGGGTGGCGAGCGGCGCATCGTCGGTGTGATGATCGAAAGCCACCTGACCGAGGGCAGGCAGGACCTGGTCGACGACCGCCCGCTGACGCGTGGCGTGTCCATCACCGACGCCTGCCTGGGCTGGGACGACACCGTGCCGCTGCTGCGGCGGCTGGCCGCGGCGGTGCGCACGCGCCGCGCCGGCGCGTGACGGCGGGGTGCGGACGCGACGGCGGGATGTGGACGGCATGACGACACCGCCGCCGGTCAAGATCCCGCGCTCGGTGCTGGTCGTGATCCACACGCCGGCGCTCGAGGTGCTGTTGATCGAGCGCGCCGACCGGCCAGGCTTCTGGCAAAGCGTGACCGGCTCGCTCGACCACGAGGACGAGGCACTGGACCAGACCGCCTGGCGCGAGGTGCTCGAGGAGACCGGCATCGCGGACGGCGTGCTGCGCGACTGGGGGCTGGAGAACATCTTCGAGATCTACCCTGTCTGGCGCCACCGCTACGCCCCGGGCGTGACGCACAACACCGAGCATGTCTTCGGTCTGACGGTCGATCGTGGCGTGCCGGTGCGGCTGAACCCGCGCGAGCACCTGCAACATGTCTGGCTGCCCTGGCGCGAGGCGGCCGACCGCTGCTTCTCGCCGAGCAACGCCGAGGCCATCCTGCAGCTGCCGCGCTTCGCGGCCGGCGATGCCGGGAGCGCGCGATGAAGCCGCTGAACAGCTCGCAGCTGCCGCCCGCGTCGTCGATGATGATGCTCGACAAGCTGCGCGTCGCGACCTACAACATCCACAAGGGCGTGCGCGGCGTCGGCTTGGGCAAGCGGCTGGAGATCCACAACCTCGGGCTGGCCGTCGAGGCGCTGGACGCCGATCTGGTCTTCCTGCAGGAGGTGCGCCTGTTCCACGCGCGCGAGGCGCGCCAGTTCGACCGCACCCACCTCGGCTGGCCGAACCAGGGCCAGGCCGAGTACCTGGCGCCGGACGGCTACGACGTCGCCTATCGCACGAACGCGGTGACCCGCCATGGCGAACACGGCAACGCGTTGCTGTCGCGTTGGCCGATCGGCGACGTGCGGCACCAGGCCGTCAGCGACCACCGCTTTGAGCAGCGCGGCCTGCTGCACGTGCCGGTGGCCTGGAACGGCGTGACGGTGCACTCCGTGGTCGTGCACTTCGGCCTGGTGCACGCCAGCCGCGTGCGCCAGGTGCAGCGGCTGGCGGCCTTCATCGAGCGCGAGGTGCCCCGTGGCGAATTGCTGGTCGTCGCCGGTGACTTCAACGACTGGGGCGAGAAGCTCGACGGCCCGATGCGTGACATCGGACTCGTGCGCGCGAGTACGACCGAGGGACGCGGCGCGCACCGGCCGACCTTCCCGTCCCGTGTGCCGGTGTTCGCGCTCGACCGCTTCTACGTGCGCGGCTTCCGCTGCTGCACGACCATGGTGCCGCGCGGCAGCAGCTGGGCCCGCATGTCCGACCACCTGCCGCTGGTCGCGGAGCTGGAGCCGGCGTAGTGGCCGGTGCCGCGCAGGCCGCCACGCCGGCTCCGGCGCCCGCGCCGGAGCCGGCGCCGATGGTCGCGGACGCGCCCGACCGCAAGGGCGGGGCAGCGACCGACACCGAGTACGGCTTCTGGTTCGACGTGCCGCAGGCGCGCTGGGTGGGCGGCAACGCGGTGGAGCTGCTCGAGGGCGGCGGCCAGCTGTTCCCGGCCATGCGGCGCGCGATCGACGCGGCGCGCCAGGAGGTCTGGCTGGCGACCTACATCTTCCACGACGACACCGCTGCGCGCGCGCTGGCCGACAGCCTGTGCGAGGCCGCGCTGCGTGGCGTCGCGGTGCACGTCGTCGTCGACGGCTTCGGCAGCAACCGCAGCCTGCCGATGGTGCGCCGCTGGCTGGACGTGCCGGGCGTGCAGCTCGAGGTCTTCCGGCCTATCGACCGCTGGTGGCGCTGGCTGGAGCCCGGGCAGCTGCGGCGCATGCACCAGAAGCTGTGCGTCGCCGACGAGGTGGTGGCCTTCGTCGGCGGCGTCAACGTCATCGACGACCGCAACGACCTCAACCACGGCTGGGGCGATACGCCGCGGCTGGACTATGCGGTCGAGCTGCGGGGACCGCTGGTGGTCAACGTGCGCCACGTGGCGCGCGCGATGTGGGCGCGCGCCCATCTGCGGCACGACTGGCCCGACGAGCTTCGCCGGCTGGCCCGCAGCGACAGGCCGATGAAGCGCACGCTGCGCCTGCTGCGACGGCTGTCGGCAGTGCCGGGCCCGCCGCAGGCCGAGGCGCCGCCGGACGGGCCGGTGCGCGCGGCCTTCGTCGTGCGCGACAACCTCCGCCAGCGGCGCGCCATCGAGCACCGCTACATCACGGCGATCGGCCGCGCGCGTGAGCAGGTCGACATCGCCTGTCCCTACTTCTACCCGGGCCGCGCCTTCCTGCGTGCGCTGCGCAAGGCCGCGATGCGCGGCGTGCAGGTGCGCCTGCTGATGCAGGGCAAGATCGACTACCGCATGGCGGCACTGGCCGCGCGCGCCGTCTACGACGAGCTGCGCGCGCACGGCGTGCGCATCTACGAGTACACGCCGGCCTTCCTGCACGCCAAGGTGGCGCGCGTGGACAGCGCCTGGGCGACCGTGGGCAGCTCCAACATCGACCCGCTGTCGCTGCTGCTCAACCTGGAGGCCAACGTCGTCGTGCGCGACAAGGCCTTCACCGAGGCGCTGGCGAAGCGCCTGGACGCCGCCTTCGCCGTCTCGACCGAGATCGTCGACGCCCTGCCGCACCGCGGGTGGCGTGGCTGGCTGCACCGCGGTTTCGTTGCCTGGGCGGCGCAGGTGTTCCTGCGCGTGGCGGGGGTGACGGGGCGGTACTGATCCGGATGCGTGAACGACGGGCCGGGCCGAGTCTCAGGCGCATGTGCAGCGCCGGTGTTCGATCCGGAATGCAACGGACCGGCGGCAGCGCTCAGTGCGCCTCGTCCCAGTTCGCCCCCACGCCCACCTCGGCCAGCAGCGGCACCTTCAGCTCGGCGACGCCGGCCATCAGGCGCGGGATCGCCTCCGTGGCCCAGTCGACCTCCGCCTCGGGCACCTCGAACACCAGCTCGTCATGAACCTGCATGATCATCCGCGTCTGCCGCTGCGCCGACTCCAGCTCGCGCTGCACGGCGATCATCGCCAGCTTGATCAGGTCGGCCGCCGTGCCCTGCATCGGCGCGTTGATGGCCTGGCGCTCGGCGCCGGCGCGGCGGGGACCATTGCCGCCGCGGATCTCGGGCAGCGTGATGCGGCGGCCGAAGTAGGTCTCGACATAGCCGAGCTCGGCGGCGCGCGCCCGGGTCTCGTCCATGTAGCGCTTCACACCGGCGAAGCGCGCGAAGTAGCGGTCGATGTAGTCCTTCGCCGCCTTCTGCTCGATGCCCAGGTTGCTCGCCAGGCCGAAGGCGCCCATGCCGTAGATGAGGCCGAAGTTGATGACCTTGGCATAGCGCCGCTGCTCGCTGCTGACCTGTTCCAGCGGCACGCCGAAGACCTCGCTGGCGGTCGCCCGGTGCACGTCCAGCCCTTCGGAGAAGGCATGCAGCAGCCCCGGGTCCTCGCTGATGTGGGCCATGATGCGCAGTTCGATCTGGCTGTAGTCGGCCGAGACGATCC